>CALHST010000148.1 GCA_938038825.1 uncultured Paracoccaceae bacterium
GATGGCGATGGTCACGGGATCGCGGTCCACAATAGCCGGGGTGATGAACTGGCTGGCCTGCAGGTTATCAACGACATTGACCAACGCGCCATCCGCGCGGGCGATGGCAGCTGTGCGGGCATCTTCGGCGTCGTCTTCATCGGCAGCGTAGAAAAGAGCGGCACACAGCGCGTCACCGGGTTCCATGGCGCGGCGGATGATCGTGATCTTGCCGTCCGTTTCCCAAGATTGCATCGTTGTGCTGGGTGTTTTAGCAAAAACCGTCAGTTTGGCTTGCGACTTCATCAGAAGACGCAGTTTCGCTTCGGCGGCATCACCGCCACCAGACAGAACAATGCGCCGTCCGGCGGTGGAAAGAAAAATCGGAAAATGGTCCATGTCGCAGATCCCTGTTGGTTCTTGGCTTTAATATAGGAAATAATTCCAATATAGCGCTAGGTGTTTGCGCGATTAAGGACATATGTTCTGGTTCGAGCAGGATGTGGAACATTTGGTTTGCTTGAGAGGAGAAGTTGGAATGTCTGTCCGGATAGATGACACAGATCGGAAAATCCTTGGGGAGCTGCAGCGCGACGCCTCACAATCTCTTGATGATATTGCCAAAGCTGTGGGGTCTTCCAAGACACCCGTGTGGAACAGAATCAAGAAGTTGCGAGAAGCTGGTGTGATCGGTCAGCAGACCGTTGTGCTGGATGCAGAAGCGCTTGGGTTTGAGGCATGTTTCTTTGTGCTGATCCGCACGTCCGAGCATGAGGCAGACTGGCAGGCCAAGTTCCTGCAGGCGCTGCGAGAGCGCCCTGAAGTGCAAGAGGCGCATCGCTTGGCGGGGGATATTGATTATATTCTGAAAGTGCGGGTGCAGAATGCGCGCGCTTACGATGCGTTCTATCAGGCGTTGATCACGGAAGTGCGGGTGCACAACGTCACAGCGCTGCTGTCGATGGAAGAGATCAAATCGACAACCGCGCTGCCTTTGTAGAGCTAAGACACTGGAGCAGCTGCGCTGCACGCCATTTTTTGCTGGGGCGCTGCCCCAGACCCCGAGGTATTTGTGACCAAAAGAATGGGGTTAAGGGGCGACGATGAGCGTGTCGTGTTTGTGGAAATGATAGCTGTTTGCGAAGCTTGGCGGGCTTTGCAGTTTTAGGTTTGGGTAGGCTTCGAAGAGTTTTGGGAGGGCGATTTGTAGTTCTGCGCGCGCGAGAGGGGCGCCGACGCAAAAGTGAAGTCCGCCGCCAAAGCTGGTATGGAGTTTTGCGTTGCGGTTGGGATCGAACGTATTTGGGGTGTCGAACACGGCCGGATCGCGGTTGGCGGATCCAAGGACAAGGGCGATTTCGGCGTCTTTGGGAAGGATGTCCCCGGTGGGCAGGGTGATGTCCTCGTACGCGAAGCGGGTGAAGACGTGCAGGGGGGCCTCATAGCGCAGGAGTTCTTCGCTGAGGGCGTCCGCGGTGTCGGGTGTGGGTGTGAGGGTGTGTTCGATAAGGACACGCACAGCATTGCCGATAGAATGCACCGTGGCTTCGTGCCCGGCATTCAGCAGCAGAATGCAATTGGCGATCATCTCGTCTGTGGAGAGCGTTTCACCGTCTTCTTCGGCTGCGATCAGTTGGGTGATGAGATCGTCGGCGGGTTTGGTGCGGCGTTCTTCGATATAGCGGCGCATGAAGTCTGTAAACTCTTGCGCGGCTTGGCCTGCCTGGGTTTCAATCTGAAGTGTGACGCCGGTTTGGTACATCGCGACCATATCGCGCGACCAATCGAGTAGTTGTGGCGCAAGGCTTTCGGGCACGCCCAGCAAACGCGCGATGATGCGGACCGGGATGGGTTGGCAATAGGTCGGGATCAGATCAAAGGGCGCGTCTTTGGGCAGGGCGCTGAGCAAATCCTCTGAGATTTCAAGGATATCGGGGCGTAAGTTCGCAACCCGCCGGGACGTGAAGGCATGCAGCACCAGTTTGCGCAGGCGCGTGTGACGGGGCGGTTCGAGTTCCAGCAAAGAGTGGTCTTCGAGGATGCGGAACGGTTCCAAATGCGCAGGGCGCGGACGCGGTGTGGGCGGTGTGCGCCCAAGGCGACGGTCGCGTAGCAATGCTGCGACGGAGGCATGATCAAAAGCGGCGGCCATGCCCATATCGTCCCACATCACAATGGGGCCAAGCGCGCGGGCGTGGTCATAAAACGGATAGGGGTTTTGAACAAAATCCGGGTCGGTCAAGGATTGGGCAATGCGTTTCATGGGCGCACTTGATCCAAGCTCTCTGGTGTTTGCAAGAGGGCTGGGCCTAAAATAGCGCCATGACACGGTTCTTGACCTCACGTGCTGCAATTGTGGCCATGTACCTGCTGGTTGTCCTTGGGCTTGGCACGGGCCTGTGGCGTTACGGTTATGGGCAGGCGCTTGAGTCTTTGGCCAAGCAAGGCCAGGCGGACTTGGCTTTGGCGTCGGACCGGGTGGCGGGGCAATTGCAGCGGTATCGCGAATTGGCGGTGTTGATGGCAGATCATCCGGAAGTGGCGGCGCTGGTGTCTGGCGGGGAGCCTGTCGCGGCGCGCAAGCTGTTTCAGACAGTGGCGGATAAGACCTCGGCCCTGGATGTGATGTATATGGACATTGACGGGTTCGTACGTGCCGCCGCCCGCGAGGGCGAGCTGCGAAATTTGACAGCCTTTCCCTTTGCGCGGCGGGCCATGCAAGGCGCGTTGGGAGCAGGCATTCAGATGGACACCCCGTTGTCGCAACGCTCATATTATTTTGCGGCACCCCATTTTGGACCTTCGGGGGCTGTGCGGGGCGCTGTTGTCGTGGCCGCAGACGTGGCCCGGATTGAGTGGGATTGGACAGGGTCCAACCCAGCGGTGTTTTTTACGGACCAAAACGGGCTTGTACAGATTTCAAATCGTTCGGAATTGGTGGGATGGCGGCGTGTTCGGGGACACGCTGGTTTGGGCCCGCCCAAGGGTCCTTTGCAACCGTTCGAAGAAACACATGTTGGTGGAGTGGAGCTGTGGTCTTTGGACTGGGGGCCATATCTGCCGAAAAATGCGCTGCATGTTGAACGGCAGATGCCCGTCTATGGGCTGCGGTCGGAAGCGCTGATTGACACGGCGCCCGCCCGCCGGATTGCCGGTTTGCAAGCGTCGGCCTTTGGGGCGTTGTGTTTGGCCTTTGGGGCGTTGCTGTATCTGGTCACGGAACGGCGGCGCACGTTGGCGCAGGCCAATGCACGCCTAGAGGCACGGGTGGTGGCGCGCACGAAAGCTTTGTCTGAAACCAATGAGGCCCTGCGTCGGGAGATCGGGGAACGCCAGGAGGCAGAAGCCGCATTGCGCCAAGCGCAAGTTGAATTGGTGCAAGCAGGCAAGTTGAGTGCGCTGGGGCAGATGTCCGCTGGGATCAGTCACGAATTGAACCAACCCTTGATGGCGATTGGATCGTTTGCTGAAAACGCTCAGGCGTTTCTGGACCGCGACAAACCCGTCAAAGCGCAAGAAAACTTGGGGCGGATTGCGGATTTGGCGGGACGCATGGGGCGTATTATTGGCAATCTGCGCGCCTTTGCCCGGCAGGAAAGTGCGCCCGTCACGCGGGTTGATCTGGCAAAAGTGCTGGAGTCTGCCGTGGACTTGACCCGTGCAAAGCTGGTCGATTGTGATGTCACTTTGGAATTCAAACGACCGTCAGCACCAGTTTGGGTACAAGGGGGCGAAGTTCGGCTAAGCCAAGTGTTTGTGAACCTGATTTCGAATGCAGCAGATGCGATGGTGGGACGTCCAAAGCGGTGCTTGAGCATCCATATAGAGGAAGGACGCCAGCCTGCGGTTCATGTGCGCGACACAGGGCCCGGCATTGAATTGCCCGACAAAGTATTTGAGCCCTTTTATTCTACAAAAACAGATGGACACCACGATGGCATGGGGTTGGGCCTGTCGATTAGCTATGGGATTGTGCAAAGCTTTGGCGGGGATATCCGTGGGGTGAATGCGCCCGGCGGAGGGGCTGAATTCACGGTGGAACTAGAGAGATGGGACAAGGAGATCGCGGCCTGATGAAAAACGTGTTGTTGGTCGAAGATGACAAGGCAGTCCGGGATGCTTTGGCGCAGACGCTGGATCTTGCGGATTTGACCCCTGTCATCTGCGGGTCTTTCATCGTTGCCAAAGATCACATTACCGCGGATTTTGGCGGGGTTGTGTTGACGGATTTGCGGATGCCCGGCCGTGACGGATTTCACTTGTTGGATTACACACAAGATCAAGACCCGGAACTGCCGGTTATTGTGTTAACGGGGCAGGGTGACATTCCCACAGCCGTTAAAGCCACGCAAAAAGGGGCCTTTGATTTTCTGGAAAAACCGTGCCCGCCCAAAGATCTTATCCGCGTGCTGGAACGGGCATTGCGCACGCGCGCGCTGGTTCTGGAGAACAGGGCGCTTAAGGCGCAAATGGCGTCAGGGGATCCGTTGCGTCACGTGGTGACCAGCGAAGCCGATACACAGGAAGAAGACGCGCCAATCCTTGGGTTGGCCGAGCAAATGGCGCGGGCAGAAAAAATCCTGCTGGTTCATGCTTTGCGCCGATGCGAAGGCAAGGCCTCGGTCACGGCAGCGGCATTGAAATTGCCGCGCAAAACATTTTACGACAAACTGGCACGCCACAGTCTGCGTGCAGAGGATTTTCGACCCAACTGATGTGTGCGGATTCTCGCACAACGTGGCCGTTTTCGTGCCCAGGTCGCGGTATGTTGACTGGTGCAAGCGGAATTGGTGATCACGTTGCACCTGCTAACATATTGACCAATAAGCGCTTTGGCGTAACCTGTACATATCGGTGCGAAGCGGCTTGCATCGGTGCAGACTTGCCGCTTCACTGACAGTAAGGCCTTACAATGGGGCCATGGCCCGTGCAAAGGTGTGGGCCAACCTAAATGGGAGGAAACGACATGAAACATGTGATGAAGGCGGCTGTCGCAGCCTTGGCTTTGACAGTCAGCGCAAATGCCGTTGCAGCGGCCTGTGACGAAGGCGAAGTGGTCATCAAATTCAGCCACGTAACCAACACAGACAAGCACCCCAAGGGGATTGCTGCGTCTTTGCTGGAAGAGCGGGTCAATGCCGAGATGGACGGGCGCGCCTGTATGGAGGTTTTCCCGAACTCGACCTTGTATAACGACAACCAAGTTCTGGAAGCGATGCTGCAGGGCGACGTTCAACTAGCGGCCCCGTCGCTGTCCAAGTTTGAACAATTCACCAAGCAATTCCGCATCTTCGATCTGCCCTTCATGTTCGAAAACATCGAAGCGGTTGATGCGTTCCAAAATTCTGAGACGGGTCAAGCCATGAAAGAATCCATGGTGCGCCGTGGTCTTTTGGGACTTGGCTTCTGGCACAATGGCATGAAGCAAATGTCCGCGAATGTTGCGTTGAATTCCCCGGCGGATGCCCAAGGACTGAAATTCCGGGTGCAAAACTCTGACGTTCTAAAGGCGCAGATGGCGGCACTGGGTGGTTCCCCGCAGCCAATGGCGTTCTCGGAAGTGTATGGTGCGTTGCAAACCGGCGTTGTGGATGGCCAGGAAAACACGTGGTCCAACATCTATGGCAAGAAGTTCTTTGAAGTGCAGGACGGCATTACCGAAACCAATCACGGCATCATCGACTATCTGTTGGTGACCAACATTGATTGGTGGGAAAGCCTGGACGAGCCGATCCGTGGCCAGTTGAAAGCGATCATCGACGACGTGACTGTCACGCGGAATGCAGAAGCGTTCAAAGTGAACCAGGAAAACCGTCAAGCGGTGATTGATGCAGGCGGTATTGTGCGTGAATTGACTGCTGAGCAGCGCGAAGAATGGGTGACTGTCATGAAACCTGTTTGGGACCAGTTCAAAGATGATGTGGGCCAGAAAAACATTGATGCTGCGCAAGCGATCAATGCGGGCCTCAACTAAGTAACACAACCCCGGCTGTATTGTTGCAGCCGGGGTTTTCGTTTTACTCACGCAAAACAAACGCTGGAAAATGGGCTGCGCGGCGCGCGCAGCAGCGCAGTCTTGTGCACCGTCTGGCATATGCCTCTGCAATCGAAGGCTGATCATGGCATCCAAATTCAACAAAGACGACCTGACCGGCATCGGCTGGCTGGTGAACGAATTCGAAGAGACCATGATTGCCCTGATTTTGGGGGCCATGTTGGTGATCACATTCATCAATGTGGTGCTGCGTTTTGGGTTCAACTCTGGCCTGATCTGGGGGTTGGATGCGGTCGCCAATTTGTTCGCATGGCTTGTTATCTTTGGCGCCAGCTATGCAGTCAAAACCACCTCGCATCTGGGAGTGGATGCGGTCACCAATCTATTTTCGCCGCCCACTCGCCGCATTCTGGCGTTGATCGCGGGGGCATGCTGCATTCTATTCGCGGCCCTTTTGATGAAAGGCGCGTGGGATGCATGGGCGAACTTTGCCAACTTGCCCCAAACCACGGGTCGCTGGTTCCCGACCGGACTGGAAGAGATGAAACGGTCATCTTTCCGGGGGTATTTGACCGATAACGGCATCCCCATGGTGGAGTGGCTGCGGTGGCTGGAGCCTTTGATCAACTACGATGAATCTTATGAGAAATTCCCGATGGTGGTGCTGCGGTTTATCTTACCATTTGGTGTGGCGCTGATTTTGTTCCGGTTTATTCAGGCCACGTGGCGCGTCTGGACAGGCAACGCAGACAGCCTGATTGTCAGCCATGAAGCTGAAGACGACGTGGAAAATGTGCGTCATGTGAACGCCGGAGACTAAGATTATGGACGTTATCCTTCTTTTCTCCATGGTGATTGGCTTGATGCTGATCGGTGTTCCGATTGCGGTTTCTTTGGGGCTGTCGTCAACGCTGTTCCTGTTAATCTACTCCGATGCGTCCATGGCATCGATTGCAAATTCCATGTTCGACGCAATGCGCGAACACTATACGTTGCTGGCGATCCCCTTCTTCATTCTGGCGTCTACGTTTATGTCCACGGGCGGTGTGGCCAAACGCATCATCCGCTTTTCGATTGCCTGTGTTGGGCATTTGCCGGGTGGCTTGGCGATTGCGGGCGTCTTTGCCTGTATGTTGTTTGCTGCTTTGTCCGGGTCGTCACCGGCAACTGTGGTGGCCATCGGGACAATTGTGATCGCGGGTATGCGGCAAGTTGGATATACCAAAGACTTTGCCGCAGGTGTGATTGCCAATGCAGGCACTTTAGGCATTCTGATCCCACCGTCGATTGTGATGGTGGTTTATGCCTCGGCCGTGGATGTCTCGGTTGGTCGTATGTTCCTGGCGGGGGTCATTCCGGGCCTGATGGCGGGTTTCATGCTGATGACAGCCATTTATGTGGTGGCCAAGGTCAAGAACCTGCCCAAAGGGGATTGGCTTGGCTGGGGCGAAATCGCCTCTTCTGCCCGCGAGGCGTCTTGGGGGTTGTTTCTGATCGTCATCATTTTGGGCGGCATTTATGGCGGTATTTTCACCCCAACCGAAGCCGCGGCTGTTGCCGCCGTTTATGCATTTCTGATTGCCGTGTTTGTGTATCGCGACATGGGTCCGCTGCATATCAAAGGGGACGAGGCGCGCAATCTGACGCTTATGCAAAAGCCAATCGCCTTGATCACAGTGTTCTTTCATCGCGACACGCGGGATACGTTGTTTGAGGCCGGGAAGTTAACTGTCACATTGTTGTTCATCATCGCTTGTGCACTGATCCTGAAACATGTGCTGACAGAAGAACAGATCCCACAACAAATTGCGGCGTCCATGTTGGAAGCGGGCTTTGGCCCTGTTGTGTTTCTGATCATCGTGAATGTCATCTTGCTGATTGGTGGGCAGTTCATGGAGCCATCAGGCCTGCTGGTGATTGTCGCGCCCTTGGTGTTTCCAATTGCGATTGAGCTGGGAATTGATCCGATCCATTTGGGTATTATTATGGTGGTGAACATGGAAATTGGCATGATTACACCGCCAGTGGGTTTGAATCTGTTTGTGACGTCTGGCGTTGCGGGCATGCCGATGATGCGGGTTGTGAAAGCTGCGTTGCCATTCACCGCCGTATTGTTCGTGTTCCTGATCATGGTGACCTATATCCCGGCGATATCGACCTGGTTGCCCAATTCGGTCATGGGTCCTGAGATCATTACCAACTAGAGCGGCTGCGCCGCACGCGATTTTGATTTTGAGATGAGGGGTTTCACCCCTCACACTCCCCAAGGTATTTATGACCAAAAGAAAGAGGGCTGGTGCTTTGGAATTCAGGCACTATTTTAGAGTGTTGAGTGAGAGTGAGGATAAGCAGATGCGACAGGTTTTCGGGGCAATATGCGCGGTGATTTTGGCGTTGCCTGCAATGGCGCAGACAACAAGTGACACAGATGCACAAAACGCGACCAAACTGGCCCAATGTGAACTGTCGGCGAATATGATTGGTGCCGTGCAACAGGCGCGTCTTGATCGTGTGCGCAAAGGGCGTGCTGCGGCCAAAGTAATGAATGCCAATGCCGCCTGGCCTGACAGTGTGAAGACGGCTTTGCCCACCATCGTGGAATTTGTGTATGGTTTGCCGCGCAAAGATCTGACAACGCAGGATTTGCGTGAAACCACCCGTGTGCAGTGTTTGCAGCAATATGAACAGGTGCAAGGTTTAACAGGATCTGCCAGCAACTGAGATAGACTCTTTACTGCGCAGAGCGGATACTGTGTCCATGAGTCTTCCGCCCGGATTTTTAGATGAATTGCGTACGCGACTGAGCATTGGTCAGGTTGTGGGACGTAAAGTCATGTGGGATGCCCGCAAGTCCAATCCGGGCAAGGGGGATCTGTGGTCTCCTTGTCCGTTTCATCACGAGAAGACAGCATCGTTCCATGTAGATGATCGCAAAGGGTATTACTATTGCTTTGGGTGTCATGCCAAAGGGGACGCCATTTCCTTTGTGCGCGAGACCGAGAATGTGTCGTTCATGGAAGCAGTCGAAATTTTGGCGGGCGAAGCAGGCATGCCGGTGCCAAAGCGCGACCCCAAAGCGCAAGAAAAGTCGGATCGACGCACGCAACTGGCCGAGGTCATGGAACTGGCGGTGCGCTATTT
Organism: uncultured Paracoccaceae bacterium; assembly: GCA_938038825.1. Lineage (GTDB taxonomy): Bacteria > Pseudomonadota > Alphaproteobacteria > Rhodobacterales > Rhodobacteraceae > Aliishimia. The sequence goes on from CALHST010000148.1 coordinate 9,116, forward strand.
CCAACTGCAGTTAAGGGCAGGGGCCGGGTCTGGCGCGCGGGAGTATCTGGATCGGCGCGGGTTGGGGGCGAAAGCCTTGGAGCGCTGGCAGATCGGATTTGCACCGGATAGCTGGCAAGGCTTGTGGGATGCCCTGAAGGGCAAAGACGTCGCGGATGATCTGATCCTTGGGGCAGGGCTCGCCAAGGCCAGTCAGAAGGGCAAGAAGCCTTACGACACGTTTCGGGGTCGGATCATGTTTCCCATACGGGATGCACGGGGGCGCTGCATTGCCTTTGGTGGGCGCGCTATGGATCCAAATGACAACGCGAAATACCTGAACTCGCCCGAGACAGAGTTGTTCGATAAGGGGCGGAGCCTGTATAACCATGGCCCTGCACGGGAAGCTGCAGGCAAAGGGCAACCTTTGATCGTTGCAGAAGGGTATATGGACGTCATCGCCTTGGCCGAGGCCGGGTTTACCGGGGCAGTCGCGCCGCTTGGAACGGCTGTCACTGAACACCAACTTGCGATGCTGTGGCGCATTGCCGATGAGCCGATCATCGCGTTGGATGGGGATACCGCAGGCATCCGTGCGGCGATGCGGGTTGTGGATCTTGCGTTGCCAGCGCTGGAAGCCGGAAAATCCCTGCGTTTTGCCATCATGCCCGAAGGGCAGGACCCGGATGATTTGCTGCGCGCAGAAGGGCCTGCCGCCGTCAGCCGGGTGCTGGGCAGCGCGATGCCAATGGTGCAGTTGCTGTGGCAGCGCGAAATTGAAGGCAAGAACTTTGACAGCCCAGAGCGCAAAGCAGCCTTGGACAAAGGCTTGCGCGAAAAGATCAAGCTGATCAAAGACCCATCTATCCGCCAGCATTATGGACAAGAGATCAAAGACTTGCGCTGGCAGTTGTTTCGTCCGGCTGGCCGTGGGAACACGGGATCTTACACCAAGCGGCGGGATTGGCGCGCACCACCCCCTGCGCAGGCCAGCACGCGCGCATCAGCCCTTGCATCCGGGCCAGAGCAGATTGCCGAGCAGATGCGCGAAGCTGTGATCCTTGGGGTTTTGTTGACATGCCCGGACATCGCCCCGGATTATGAAAGTGGGCTAGAGGGCTTAAAGTGCTCTCGCACAGATACCGCACAGATCCGTGATGCAATTTTGCGCAACTTGGACAGTGGGGCAGACTTAAAGTCCCGCGTATTAGATGTTGTTGGACCCGAGGTCCTTGAAAGCTTCCTAAGCAGCCCCCAACTGCAGGTCGTGCCGTGCATTCGCAAACCCGGTGATCCGGAGATGGCGCGGCTGACTGTCAGTGAAGAATTGGACAAGCTGTCAGCGTCGCGCGGATTGGAAGCCGAGATCGCAGAGGCGCAGGAAGACTTGGTGAAAGGGGATGAAGAAGCACTGACGTGGCGGCTTCGGCAAGCAACGGATGCGGTGCAAAAAGCGCAGAAATCGGGCCAAGAAGACAGCGCTGAATACGATCTTGGGGACAATGGCGCCCCCATCAATCGAGATGAACGGAAGTCTTTTGACCAATTGCTTGATTCGATTCGATTTTCCAAACCGCAGCGCTAAGTCCACAATAGTGAGAAAATATTGATCATTTATGACGTATACGGGTGGCCGAATCATCCGAATCACTTAAAGAATCACCAAGGCGAATCACTTACGACCTCAGTGCGCACGAGGAGAGCTTGATGGCGGCGAAAGATAACGACGAGACCAAGAATGACGACCAAGACCAGGATCATTCCCTGGATATGAGTCAGACTGCGGTCAAAAAGATGATCGGTGAAGCCCGCGAAAAAGGGTACATCACATATGATCAACTGAACACAGTTCTGCCACCGGATCAGGTGTCATCAGAACAAATCGAAGATGTTATGTCGATGTTGTCCGAAATGGGCATCAACATCATTGAAGATGAAGAAGCGGAAGAAGAAGAAGCCAAGGGTGTCACAGACGTTGTGACCACCGAAGGCACACGCGATCTGACGCTTGGCTCGACAGGCCAGGAAAAACTGGACCGGACAGATGATCCGGTGCGGATGTATCTGCGCGAAATGGGGTCGGTTGAACTGCTGAGCCGCGAGGGCGAAATTGCCATCGCCAAGCGGATCGAGGCGGGCCGAAACACGATGATCCAAGGGCTGTGTGAAAGCCCTTTGACCTTCCAGGCGATTACGATCTGGCGGGACGAACTTTTGGCCGAAGAAATTCTTCTGCGCGATGTGATTGATTTGGAAGCCACGTTTGGCAACCAGATGGGTGAAGACGGGGAAGTCACAGAACCCGTGATTGATCCCAATGCGGCCCCCGGTGTGACCCCCGGTGCGGCCCCGGTCGCTGGAAAGACAGAAGAAAAAGAAGAACTAGACGCCGACGGCAATCCCATTGTCGTAGATGACGATGATGACGAAGACGAACAGGCCAACATGTCCCTTGCGGCCATGGAAGCGGCGTTAAAACCGCAAGTTCTTGAGATGCTGGATCGCATCGCCGAGGATTATGCGGATCTGTCCCAAATGCAGGACAGCCGGATTTCTGCGACCTTGAACGAAGACAATTCGTTTTCAGGTGTACAGGAAGAGCATTATCAGAAATTACGCCAAGAAATTGTGGACTTGGTGAACGAGCTTCATCTCCACAACAACCGGATCGAAGCGTTGATCGACCAGCTTTACGGCATCAACCGCCGTATCATGCAGATCGACAGTTCGATGGTGAAACTGGCGGACCAAGCCCGGATCAAACGTCGCGAATTCATTGACGCTTACCGTGGCCGCGAGCTGGACCCCAACTGGTTGGGCGAGATGGCCGAAAAGGCTGGTCGTGGTTGGCAGATGTTTATCGAACGCTCTACCGTCAAAGTAGAGGAGCTGCGTTCAGACATGGCGCAGGTTGGTCAATATGTTGGTCTGGATATCCCTGAATTCCGTCGCATCGTGCAGCAGGTTCAGAAAGGCGAAAAAGAAGCCCGTCAGGCCAAGAAAGAGATGGTGGAGGCCAACCTGCGCCTCGTGATCTCCATCGCCAAGAAATACACGAACCGCGGCCTGCAATTCCTTGATTTGATTCAGGAAGGCAATATCGGCCTGATGAAAGCGGTCGATACGTTTGAATATCGGCGTGGCTATAAATTCTCGACCTACGCCACATGGTGGATCCGTCAGGCGATCACGCGCTCGATTGCCGACCAAGCCCGCACTATCCGTATTCCGGTCCATATGATCGAGACGATCAA
>CALHST010000149.1 GCA_938038825.1 uncultured Paracoccaceae bacterium
TTCAGCATCCGGCGGCACGGGGGCGAATGGGACGATCTTTGCTTCGGGCGAAGAGCTGCGGTTTGAGTCGGACCTGTCGACCAACGGCGGCAACATTCTTGCAACCGGACCAAAGATAGACGTGTCTGCGAAAGTCGACACCGGATCAAACTCTGGTGTGTCTGGCGACATCACGTTGATTGCACCGGACATTAACCTGACAAATGGCGCCAAGTTAATCGCAAAGAACGCTGCGGATACACGGGGCGGGCGGATTGCGCTGCTGGCAAATTCTTCGGTCGTCGCAAACGGCCTGTTCAAGCCGTCGGACAAACGCGCACATGCAACAATCACCATCGACAATGCCGACATCGAAGGCGGGGCCGTCGTCATCACCGCTGACGCGGCAACCACGTCGCGAATTCAAGAGGCAGAAGCCGAAGAAACTCATACATTCTTTGAAGCGCTTCAGGATGCAATTACCCCCAGCTTGGAAGGAATTGGCGACGCCATCGAAGCCGGGTATGACAGGGCCCTGGACATTGCATCCGTTCAGCTCCCGGTTCAAATCGAAGACATTCGCGCCACAGCCATTGTGTCGATCACCAACAGCACAATCGAGTCTGACGGCAGCTGGTTGCCCACAGGATCTGTGCCCACGGCCTCGACTGCGAAACTTGCGTCGAACGGCTTTCTGAATAAAGACGGTCTTGCGCGGACTGAATTTGATATTGATCCGATCACGGCACTTGACGGCCTGATGCCTTCGGCAAACGTGGCGCAGGCGTATCGCGAAAGAAGCGATTCAGTCTTTATCCATTCACACGCAGAAACTGAAGTTTTTGTGCGTCCCGGGGCTTTTGGTCTGGGGTTCGCAATGACGGATTCGTCGACGACCGCAAATACACTTTTGACCAATTCTACAGTGAAAGTCACCGACGGCGACACGCAGATCTCAAGCTCGCTCAGCGAGAAGTCTAACATCAAAATCGGTGTGTCCGCTCTTGGCGATGCCGCGCTGGGATTGGTGTTCACCAATGCATCAAACAACAACCAAACGATCATCAACAATGCGGTTGGGTTGGGCGAACTTGATACCAAAGGTCTGAGTGTCGGTGCCCATACGGGCAAAACATTGTCCCTAGAGCATTTCGCCGGGGGCAGTCAGTCCGAGCTGGCGATTGCGTTTACATATTCCGATACGCAGTCTCTGACCCAAGCGGCTGTTGGCGGCAAGGTGACTTCAACCTCTGTGGATGTTCTTGCCGACACGATCACCTTTGCCAACCAGCGCAACACGCAATCTTCGCTGGGCTCAACAACCACACCGGGGAACGTGATTGCAGGGGCACGTACCGGCAAGACCGGGATGTTGCTTGCAGCAAACAAGATCAAAAACTTGATGAAGCCGGATGCTGCAGGAACAGGCAAAAAGGATTCCGTTGGTGCAGGTTTCGCCTTTGATATCAACACAGCGCAAGATGACACCTACGCGACTTTGGGCGGCAGCTACATTGGGACTGGCAACACGCCCATTAATTTTGCGGGGCCTACAAACGTCACGTCAACGGGCGAAGTCAAAGTCGTTGCAGACCGCAGGCTGGCGACAAATGCCGAAGTTGAAGGCGGCGCGCGGCTGAACCTGACGGTCAAAGCCAAGATGTCTTCGATCAACGATCTGGCCGAAATCATCAAAAATAAGTTTGCCGAGAATGGCTCTGGTTTTGATGACAAGGATTTTGGGTTTTTCACCGCCATCGGTGTGAGCGAGCTGCGCGGGAAAACTGTTGCAAAAATTGGTGCTGGAACAACGGTGACGACCCCTTCCAACGTCATCGTCAACGCGCAAAGATCGTATCAAACAGTCGATAACATTCTCGACTTTCGCAGCCGTTTTGATGACGCGATGGGCAAAGCCTCGGCAGGATCGATCAATTTCTCGACCGGCGCTGTCGACAAACCAAATATTCCTGCGCTTTGGGATGTCGTTGATCCCAACGTTTTCCGCACGACATCCCTGGGAACGCAATCTTTACAATCCGCGGCGGCTGGTTCGGATCAAAAATTTGCCATCGGCGCCAGCGTTCTGATTTACGAGTCAAACGACACAACCCAAGCCATTCTTGAAGACGGCGTCCAGATTATTGATGCATCCAAACTGGATGTCACCGCCCGCACGCGCGGTGTTTTTGTTCACATGGGGTCTGACGATACGGGTCCGGGGTCAATTCCAATTATTACCGCTGCAAGTGCCGGTGCTGTGATCGGTGTCGGTGTGTCTGTGCCGCGTATTTTCGCCACAACGCAAGCGATTGTTGGCGACGTTAAGCTGGATCTGAAAGGGGATCTGAACATTAAGTCTGAAACGGACTTCATTCAGTTCGCATTGTCCAAATCAGGTGGCTTGAGCAAAACGAAAAAAGGCGCGTTTAACGCGGCGGTACTGGTCGCTGATTACAACGCCGTGACCGAGGCGACTTTGGGGGCCGGGGCCTCTGTATCGGCGCGGGACGTCTCTATCGACGCATTGGATCAAAGCCACATTCTGTCATTGTCGGGTGGCAAAAACCTGACCGTTGGTGGTTTGGCCGGCACCACGATGATTGCGGTCAATGACATCAACCGAACAACGCGTGCCCTGTACGGGACAGACGGCGCAAGTCCGGCCACGCCCAACACGGTGAACGCGCTGAACCTGCGCGCCCGCAATACCGGGTCCGAAATGGCAATCGCAGCCGCGGTCAGTGGCAATGTCGGTGTAGGAAGTCCCCCATCCGCGCCGTCGACATCCGGGGCTGATGTGCAGATTTTCTTTGCCAGCAGCGAGGTCAACAATTCGCTGAACAAGGACAGCTATGCTGCCGCAGGCTCTCTGGCGCTGAACCTGCAGACCACGGACATTGCCGAGGCGTCAATCTATACAACAGCCACGATCAACGCGACCAACACTGTTGTTGTGCTTGCGGAAAGTACCACACTTAGCCTGACAGTTGCTGGCGCGGTTGCGATTGGCTTGGGCGTCACCAACAGCGCCAATATTCTGTCCGCAGCCGTTGGGTATCAACAAGCGGATCGCGATATCATTGCCAGTATCCGGGGGGCCACAATCACCGCGCGTGATTTGGAACTGACCGCGCGAGATCTTGGTAAAACTGTCAACGTCTCTATTTCCGGGTCTGGCGCGGCGAGTTTGAAGCTGCCACTTGTGTCGTCCAACGCCGCAGCAGGAAGCCTTGCGCGCAATGAAGAAAGCGGCGCAACAGCTGCCTATTTGAATGATGCTGACGTAACACTGACTGGGAATGCCTCCATTTCGGCGAGCAACAAGCGCACGTTGGTTTCAGCAGCGGGTGCAGGTAACTTTGCCCCCTTGGGGGGCAGCGTCGGATTGTCGACGGCTCAGATCCAGTCAAGCGCATCTTCTGTTGTTCAGATCAACGCGAGTTCTCTGACAACGACAGGTGACACGACCATCCTTGCGCTCAGTGAGCGGGACGCATGGGCCGTATCGCTGACGGTTGGGTTCGGCAAGTTTGGCTTTAGCGGGAACGTGTCGCTGATTGAACTGACGGGCAACACGACTGTGACGGGCACGACGACCGCGATCAGCGCAGCCAATCTGGTGGCTGAAGCGCGCAACAGCGATGACAGCTCTGCCTATTCTGGTGGCTTTACGGGGGGCAAGACCGCTGCACTTGGGGGAAGCTCCTCTGTGACCTTGCGCGGTGGCCGCGTCGAAACGCGCTTTACGGATAGCCTTTTGCAATCCACGGCCGAGGCATCTTTGTTGGCGCTGTCGCGCAACAATGCCATCGCGCGGACTGCTGCAGTCACTGTTGCGGGCTTGGCCGGTGCTGGTCTGTCGGTCGCAGTGGTGAACAGTGCCCAAAACGTTGCTGTTGCAACGACAAACACTGATATTCTGGCGCGCGGTTCGATCCGTTTGCACAGTGATCTGGATGATACGGCCTCCACAACAGCGGTTACAATCGCGGGGTCACTTGCTGGTGCTGCAGTTGCGGCAAGCGGGTCCTATGTTGGTGTGACCAACACTGTTCAAACACGGGTGGATGACAGTCACCTTTGGGCCGGCGGATCGTTGGCCGTGACCAGCCGCGCCAAGCTAACCAACACCATGTTGGGCGGTGGCGACAAGATACCAAGTGGCAATGCAACACTTGCTGCCGGTGCCCTTGGGGGCGTTGGCGTGAACGTCAATGTGATTGATATCGACAATGATGTCCTGACGCAGGTGACCGGTAAAACCGATTTGCGGGGGTATGGGCAGGGCGCGTTGAACCTGGGCCCACGCCTTGGAACGGCGGCACGGGGTGTCGTGATTGACGCGGTGTCCGAGACCGAGATTGATTCCGCTACGATGACACTGGCGGCTGCAGGCAAAGCTGCCGCGACGGGCACAATTGCTGTAAACCTGTTGTCTGATACGGCCCGCGTTGTTCTTGGCGATGGCGGAGAGTTGGATATCAATTCGCAACCTAACCTTGCAGCATCCGAGGCTGCGGGACTGGATCCCGATGATGCAGACCGTCTTACAGCGTTCTTGAACGTGTATGACCCGGTCGCACTGACAATCGGCACACATGCAGAGCAAGACCTTGTTGTCAGTTCTTATGTGCACCACGATCTTGATGTGTGGTCGGTCATCTTTGCGGCATCCGGCGGCGGGTCCGTTGGCGTATCAAGCGTCACAAACATCATCACAGGCGATGCGACGGTGTCTTTGAACGCAGTGAACGCCAGTGCTGCACGCGACGCAAAGATTGGCGCGAACCACACCTATGGGCAAGATCAAGCCATCGTTGGTCTGGCAGCGGGCCAAGGGGCTGCGGCGGCGTCTGTTGGATATACCGAAAACCGGGGGTCCGCAGATGTTGTGTTGAATGGTACGCAAATCGCGACGGGTCGAAACCTGGATCTGGCGGCGCAAACCACAAACACAAGTGACACGAAATCCGGTCAATTCGCGGCGGGCATCGCGGCGGGGGCGGGGGC
>CALHST010000150.1 GCA_938038825.1 uncultured Paracoccaceae bacterium
GATGGACTTCCCGGCCCCAGCTTTACTGCCGCGCTGAATAAATGGCGCAACGGCGGCTTTAACGCCAACGTGTTGGTGAACTAACGCAGTCTGAACGCAACCTCACACCAGTGCTGTATATTCTCCGCAAAGCCCCTTGAAACGTGGAGAGCTTTCGCTCACCTGACGGATGACCACTTTTCCTGACACCCTGCGGCAGATATAGAAGCGCTATGACAAATCATCTTTACCAAAATGACCTGCCAGACGGCCTCGACCTTGGGCCCTTTGTTGCGATTGATTGCGAAACGATGGGGCTTAACCCGCATCGGGATCGTTTATGTGTGGTTCAATTATCCGGGGGTGATGGGCATGCGCATATTGTGCAAATTTCTATCGGCCAGACCAAAGCACCAAATCTGTGCGCGATGTTGGAAAATCCTGACGTTCTGAAGTTGTTTCATTTTGGACGATTTGACATTGCGGCGATGTTCAACGCCTTTGGCGCATTAACCGCACCTGTATACTGCACCAAGATCGCAAGCCGTTTGATCCGCACCTATACAGATCGGCATGGTCTTAAAAACCTGCTTCAGGAATTGTTAGGTGTGGATATTTCCAAACAACAGCAATCCAGTGATTGGGGCAGCGAAACGCTGTCAGAAGCTCAGCTGGAATATGCCGCATCTGATGTTTTGTACCTGCATAAACTGCGGGACGAACTGAACGTGCGCCTTACCCGGGAAGGTCGGATGGAAATGGCCCAAGCGTGCTTTGACTTCCTCCCAATGCGGGCGAAACTGGATCTTGCCGGTTGGCCAGACACCGACATCTTTGCACATTCATGAGCAGATATCAGGACACGGCACGTCGCGTGATCACGCAAGAAGCACAGGCGTTAGGCGCACTGGCAGATAGTCTTGATGATGGTTTCGACGCAGCCGTGACCAAAATCATCGACACAACTGGTCGTGTCATCGTCACCGGGATCGGGAAATCAGGACATATTGCCCGCAAAATCGCGGCAACATTGGCCAGTACGGGCACCCCAGCGCAATTTGTGCATCCCGCCGAGGCAAGCCACGGCGATTTGGGCATGATCACGAAGCATGACGCCGTTCTGGCCATTTCTAACTCTGGCGAAGCACCGGAATTGGCCAATCTAATCGCCTATACCCGACGCTTTGGCATTCCTTTGATTGGTATGACCAGCCGTCCAAACAGCGCGTTGGCCAAACAATCTGATATTGTGCTGGCGCTGCCAAAGTTCCCCGAGGCGTGCGGCACCGGCGTTGTGCCAACCTCTTCCACCACGATGACGCTCGCCCTTGGCGATGCGCTTGGCGTGGCTTTGATGGAACATCGCAGTTTCACCGCCGAACACTTCCGCGAATTCCATCCCGGCGGCAAACTGGGTGCACAGCTTAGTCTTGTTTCCGACCTGATGCACACGGACGACGCGTTGCCCTTGGTCTCTCCGCGCACTCCAATGGCGGATACTTTGTTGGAAATCACCAAAAAAGACTTCGGGGTCGCCGGAATTGTCAATGAACATGGCACTTTGACGGGAATCATCACAGATGGAGATTTACGCCGGAATATGGCAGGTTTGCTTGACCTGACAGCCGCCGATGTCATGACGTCTGATCCAACAACCATTCGCGCAGACGCTTTGGCCGAAGAAGCTGTGAAAATCATGGATAGCCATAAGATTACGTGCCTGTTCGTGACGGACACAGACAAACCAATTGGGCTGATAAAGATTCACGACTGCCTGCGCGTTGGGCTGGGGTGATCCGCAATGGCCGCCGATTCTTACTCCCGGCTGGTCCTTTTTTTGCGGATTGCATTGCCCCTGCTTGCCTTGGGGATTCTGTCCACCCTTTTCCTGTTCGCCTCAAAGATCGAGCCCGGGGACGTCATTCCTTTTGAACAGGCCGAGGTCGAGGACCGCGTCCGTGAGCGGCGCGTAACCCGACCGTTTTATACCACCCAAACCCCTGATGGGGACAATGTGGCTTATACCGCCGAACAGTTGATCACCGGTAATAGCGGCGCAAACGAAGCGATTAACCTCACAGGGCTTGTTGAGTTTCCCGAAGGTGGGCAAGTGGATCTTGCCGCAAAAAGCGGCACATTCGATGAGCAAAACGATCTGGCGACACTGACCGGAGATGTCGTGATTACAACCACGTCCGGCTATACGCTGCGCAGCCAACTCATGACGTCAACGCTTTCTGAGCTAAACCTTATTTCACCCGGACGCGTTGATGGTACGACTCCGGGCGGCACTTTGCAGGCCGAGAGGATGGAAATTACAACACAAGGAAGCGGTAATAACATGCATTTCCTTTTCAGCGGTGGGGTTAAGCTGGTATACACCCCTCAACCCAAGGAATAGAGTTTACTGTGCCAAAGCTATCCGCCTTTATTGCTTCGCTTTTGTTTGTCCTTTTTGCGTCTATGGGCATTGCCCAAGGAACGTCAGTTGCATTTGGTTCGGGACAAGATAATTCCGATCAACCTGTTGAAGCGACATCAGAAAATCTATCTGTGGATCAAGATGCAGGAACGGCTTTGTTCACGGGAAATGCGGTCATCGGGCAAGGCGATCTGCGCCTGTTCGCGCCCAGAGTTCTGATCATCTATAACCAAGATCAATCTGAAATCGACCGCATCGAGGCACGCGGTGGGGTGACGATTGTAAGCGGCGAAGACGAAGCAGAAGCACAAGAAGCCGATTATTTTGTAAAAGACGGCAATATGGTGCTGGTCGGCGAGGTTTTGATGACACAAGGGCTAAGCGCCGTTGCGTCCGACAAAGCCACAATCAATTTGAACGATGGCTCCGCCGTCATGACCGGCAATGTCAAAAGCATCTTCCAATCCAACAATTCGAACAACTGACATGGCAAATAGTCCTCATCTTCAAGTGACGGATGGCGGGCTTGGTCTTCGGATTGAGCATTTGCGCAAATCCTATCGCAAGAAATTGGTGATCCGCGACGTATCCATGACCCTGGACCGCGGGGAAGTTGTTGCGCTTTTGGGGCCAAATGGATCTGGCAAAACAACGACTTTTTATGCGGTCGCCGGGTTGGTCACTCCGGAAGGTGGCAAAGTTGCGGTGGATGGAACGGATGTGACGATCCTTCCCATGTATCGGCGCGCGCAGCTTGGAATTGGCTATCTACCACAAGAAAACAGTATTTTTCGCGGCCTAAGCGTCGAAGACAACATTTCCGCTATTTTGGACATCGCAGTGGCGGACCGTCATAAGCGGCGCGAGCGACTGGAAGAATTGTTGAGCGAATTTACCATCGAGCACTTGCGTCGGGCGCCTGCACTCGCCCTTTCCGGTGGGGAGCGACGTCGCGTCGAAATCGCGCGATGCTTGGCCGCCGATCCGAAGTATCTGCTGTTGGATGAACCCTTCGCAGGTGTGGATCCAATTTCAGTTGGGGATATACGTACGCTAGTGGCCGAACTGAAAAATCGCGGCATTGGTGTGCTGATTACAGACCACAACGTGCGCGAAACACTGGGCATTGTGGATCGGGCATACATCCTGAACGATGGCCAAGTTCTTATGTCCGGCACCCCGGAAGAAGTTGTTCAGAATGAAAACGTCCGCCGCGTCTATCTGGGTGACAATTTCCGAATTGGATAAACACTGTTCATTAAGTCTTCACGCGTGTTTCAGTTGACTCTTGGGGGTGTTTTGCGGCTTGATGGGGATATGGCGCTTTCGCTGTTTCATGCCTTGTCCCACCCGCCCCGTTTGCAACGGGCTGGAGGGGAACAACCAAAAACATGGCGCCTGTACTCTGGATATTGTTGACGTTTTGCCTGCACACCTTCGCAAGGTGTGTGTTGCTGTTTCAGTATCCGTAACGACATAGAAGGAGACATCATGCGTTATCAAATCAGCGGAAAACAAATCGACATCGGCGAAGCCTTACAAACCCACGTCAAAACAGACTTGGGCGTGGTCGTCGAAAAATATGCCGAACGTCCCACTGATGCGCTTGTTGTATTCTCTAAATCCGGCCACGAATTTGTCTGCGAGGCAACAGTTCATTTGTCCACTGGACTGACTGCACAAGCAAAAGCACATGCACCGGAAATCTATGCCGCCTTCGATTCCTGTTCGGAAAAAATGGAGAAACAACTCAGGCGTTACAAACGCAGGTTGAAGGATCATCACAAGGATCGTAGCGAACCGGTTGAACTCTCTGGCGCTTCCTCTTATATCCTCGCATCCGAATCGGAAACCGGAGAGACCGAACCAGACGATTTGCAGCCCGTGATCGTGGCCGAGATGGAAACAAGCATTCCGTCTTTGTCCGTAGGAGAAGCGGTGATGCAAATGGAACTGGCAGGTGCTCCGGTTTTGGTTTTTAGGAACGAAGGCAAGGACGGGTTGAACGTTGTATACCGCCGCGATGACGGCAACATCGGCTGGATCGACCCTTAACACGTTTAGTTTTACAGTGTCGCATTTGCGCGACGCGAATGGTGGAGCAGAATGGAATTTATGGAACTTCTGACATTGGAGGCCGTTAAGGTCTCCAACTCCGTAACCAGTAAAAAGCGCCTGTTTCAGGACATCGGTGACCTTGCTGCATCTGCGTATAGTCTAAACGCGGAAGAGGTAACCGAAGCTCTTCGTGCCCGCGAAGCCTTGGGCCCCACAGGTGTTGGTCACGGTGTTGCCTTGCCGCATGCGCGTTTGAACGAAATCGACGGTGTTGTAGGTGTGTTTATCCTACTGGAAAAACCAATCGATTTTGAAGCTGTGGATCGCGAACCGGTTGATATTGCTTTTGCCTTGTTTGCGCCCGAAGACGCCGGGGTTGAACACTTGAAAGCCTTGGCCTTGGTGTCCCGCACTTTGCGAGAGCCTTCGGTCTGTTCAAAGCTGCGCGCGAACCCGGATCCGTCTACGTTGCACACAATCTTGTGCGAAGCACGGTCAACAAAAGCCGCCTAAGATCTTGGCGGGCTTAAGAAGCCTGCCAAGCATCAAATCCGAACATCAGATAGTCGCGCTGATACACGCTCTTGCAAAGCTGCTCAATTGCGTCGTCATATATCGCGGCAAGCGAAAAACCCTGTTCGGGTTCTGACGCAGCAGGCAAATCGGCTGAGGGCATACCAAGACATTCAGCAATCATTGCCACATCTTGTTCCAACGTCTCTTCCCGAAACACATAGTCAGGCGGCACAAATCCACCAAAGCCCTGTAATGCGGCAAGTTGTGAACACCATGACGAATCCACGCGCACACCAGTTTGCCCAGCCAAGTTCCCTTTGACAAAGTTCAGGAACGCCGAAAAGGCTTTGTAGTGGTCATCTTGTCCCCAATCCGCGTCATCGTCCGGCAAGTCCAGTTTATATTTTCGAACCAAAATACGCCTAATCTTGGGGTAACTGCCCGGACCTGTCGCCAGAATTTTATCGCAAAAAACCGAGTGCGCCCGTGCCAGCGGATGACGCAGGACAGTGAAGCTTCGATGTCCTTTGTGCGTCCGCTTCCATTGCCGCATGGCCCTTTGGTTCATGTTGCGCACCAACATGTCAGCAGTGCCGCCATCCATAGCACTCATCCAACTTTCAACACGGGCCACTGGCCCGCCCTGAATTGGCAAATACACCAAAGGCACCGACCTGCAGGCACAATAGTCTGGCACTGCGGCAGAGCGGCGCGGTTCAAAATTGGGTGTGCGGGTCAAATTGAACCGGTCAATCCCGCCCAGCGCCTTTTCCATATCCGCGAAGTTTTCGACCTTGTCAGAAAGCGCCGCAGGGTTCTGCACTTTCAAAGTTGTATCCAACGCGGTCAAGCGCGCAGGCACACCCAGAAACGCGGCCATGCCATTCATCACATCCAAGTCCTGCAGATCCTCATACGCGATATAAAACGCCGTTTGCCCAGAACGCTGCAACTGACCCAAAAGATGGATTTGAAACTTCTGAAGCGCTTTGACATGCGCATCAAATTCTTCAGCTTCAAAGACAGCTTGACCATCTTTACGTGACGCCATGTCCGTTAGTTTCCATTGACCCGTTGCCTGCGCGATCTTCCAAGACACATAACTTTCGGCTGGATTTCTGGTCAAAATGATCTTTGCGCATCTTGGATCATTCAAAACAATGTCCAGCACGCGCGGGTCGTGATCATTGAAATAGCGAAATCCACTAATGTCACCCGGCGCAGATCTGATCGCTTCGATTAAACGGCGTGGGTCATCGTCGCGCTGCGCTTGACTGACTCCCAAAATCTCTTCGGATTTTGGGTAGCCGATAAAAATTGGGTTAAACGCTTCGCCCAGACAAGCAACACCATCGAGTGCGTTTAGATTGGTTTCCAGAAAGTTGGATCCTGTCCGCATTTCTGCAAAGACAACAAAATAGTCAAAACGCCCTGTCACTTATTGCACCAGATAAGGTTTGCGTTTGTCATTAGGTCCAAGCGTCGGGGAGGTTTCGATTGGGAAATCCCCCATAAGATAGGGATGCATGCCTTGGTTCTTGAGGTTCTGCAAGAATTGCCCAAAACCTGACAAATCCACCATCCGCGGCGCTTCATTCAATCGCCGCATAGCGCCCGGATTTATTTCGTCCAAGATGCCCTGCAAGGGTTCCATCGGTGCTTCTATGAACTCAGCCATAGTCCAAATCCGAACCCGTGCCTTTGTCCATGGCGACCGCAGCACTTTCAGATGTTCTGCTTCGATTTGCTGCAATTGCGCCGCCGTACTTCGGATATCGGCAAAGTTCTGGTTAGACTTGAACAAGGGGATCGCCCACGCGCCTGAAATAACCGAGATTTGCGCCTTTGGTTCCTTCGCGATCATTCGACTGATTTTCTGGTTGGACTGCGGCCCAAACTGAAAACACTGCCGTTCGCCGCGCGTATTCCAGATCAAGTTCGTCAAAAAGCCAACAGGGTTATAGTCACGCGTTGCCACACTGTCACCCAAAGCCCCATTGATCGCAGTTTGATCTTCGGCAAAATTCACTTTGTCTTTGGCAAAAAGGTGCCCATGCACACGCGCACCTGTGGCACGCGCCAACCACGGTTCAAAATTTTCAAAGAGTTCTGAAAACCCCTCGAACACCGAAAACTGCGCTGCGGTGATCCCGTTTTCATAGTCCGATCTGGGGAACCGGCTTTGCATATATAGCCCGGGCCGCCCCCGCGTTCTGCGGTCTACGGCCTTTGCAAAGATACGGTCGATTTTACCGGGATTTGGTTCGGTTTTCTTGAAAGCCGAAGAGTCAGCCGACAAAAACGTGTCATATAGCCGGTTCGCATGTGGCCAGATCTTGCGTGCCACAAAACAATCTGACCGCCGCAATAGCTGCAAGTGGTCATCATAGAAAATGTGCGGTTTCCCTTGGAAATCGAACTTGGACAGCGTCAAAGACCGGCTTTCCATCTGCCTGGAATATTGCCGCGCAAGCGTTTGAAAATAGCTTTCGTCCGGGATCCAAACTTGCTTGAAAAACCGATCATACATCGGCCGATCAGGATCTTGCAAAATTGCCGACAAAGTCTGGCGCGTTAGGCACCACCATTGGCTGCCCATATGGGGCACAAGTCCTTTTGGAACCTTCCGACTAAGCCTTAGAAAGCGTTGCAGCTCGACATAGCGGTCAAACAGGAAACGATGTTTCTTCCATGAAAACGGAAACCGGCGCGTAAAACGTTCTCCGGCCAGACCATCGACGATCCAAGGCACCTCTGACGTTGTCGCGCTTTCGATAAAGTCCGTCTGCGGCCGGTTCGCCAAATAATCGACAAGGTCGTTCACGGGCCTCAACGGCAAGCAAGACCCCGAGGCCAAATAGACGTGCCGTACATCCGCGTGTTGATCCAGAAGTTGTTCCGATGCCGTCTGACTGGCAGCCACCAGCCCCCACATGCCCCATTCACACCGGTAGCGTTTGGAAAAACTGATCAGCGGATCAGAGTCGAGCGCCGACTTGAACTTTGCAGCAGTCTCATTCGGGACATTTCGGTCGATATGGATAACTAACGGACATCCTGCTGCGGCCCAATGGCGTGCGACTTGTTCGGCACGACCCAACGCAGTGTGAACCAACATGACAATGCCCAACGTGCCCGTCATGCCCAGTTCCCCTTGGACATCAGACCCAAAATCTCAAGCTGGCGCCAATTGATGTATTTTTCTGACCACTTGCACCACAGCTGCGGGTTATTTTTCATTTGCTCCGCATAGGTCTTATATTCAATCGAGTTCGCAAAGTGCTGGCCCCGCGCAAGCTCTTCTGCTGCTTTTGCCCCGAACGTATCCAGAAACTTCGTATGCAACAGGATCCCGCTTGCTTTTTCGCCACCCCATTCATCGTAAGCAAGGTTCAGACCCCGTGGCAAAAGGCTGTGTGTCGACGATGCATAAACATAGCGGCGATCCCACTTCACCAAAGGGATTTTGTTCAAAGCGGGCGCAGATTTCGGCGCATCAGGGAAAAACACACGTGCCCGGGGCCCACCCTGGATCCAAAGGTTCCAAAACCGTGGGTTGCGTTTGATTGTATAATTTCCACTATCAAACCAATGTGCAATTTCCAGCGGATCTTGCCCCTCTTGATACGGTTGCTGATCAAGACGCCCTTTTGGATACATGTCTAACAACATGGCCGAAAAGGATTTGATCGACGACGCATCCAGCCAATCCGTTAGCCCCCGCAATGGGCGCGTATCGCAAAATGGGTAGATAAAGAATTCATCCGTATCCACTGTCAAACACCAATGGCCATGCCCATACCGCATCTGCAAACTGTTTAGCCAATCAACCCCAAACCGGGATTTCTTGTAACTTGCCGTTGTGCTCCACACGGACACATCCGATTGGTTTTTCAGATATTCGACGGAACCATCATCGCTGCCATTGTCCACAAAAAAGAAGTGGTTGATGCCCAGACGGCGATAGTAATCCAAAAAATACGGAAGGCGGATTTTTTCGTTACGGGCCGTACAAAAAAGCAACAGATCCGTACTGCGAATTTTCTCAGTGCGATCAGACGCAGGGCGCAGCTCAAACGCCTTTCGCTTCGCCCGAATACGGTAGCGCTTGCGCTTGATGCGCATACGATATGAACCTAGCAGCCCCAAGAACGACCCTTTCGGTCGATGGGTATGCCCTTATGTCGGCTGTACACTGCTTTTACCTTTTTTGCTCACGACAATGCGTCGCGAATTGTAATAGTTTGGCATGTTTAACATTCGTTTATCGCCAAATCACGCAAGATTAAGCCTAATTGGGTAGTTTTGTTGCCAAAACGTTACCAATCTCCTCGAAACATCAACCCCAAATCGATTAATTGCTCTGATCCTTGGTACTGAACTGCGTCAGCGTTCCACAAATCAGGACTGGCCTGCAACGCTTCATAATAGTCAGCGTACCGTGTTCCAACTTGAAAATGCTCGTCGCGCGCACTTTCAACTCGGGCATGCTCTGCGGTGCCCGGTAAGAACTTTGTATGTAATAACACACCGCTGACCGGCACTGCCCATGTGTGATTAAGGTGCCCCGGAAGTGCAGAATGGCATGAATTTACAAAGGCATAGCTGCGATCCCAATAAACCAGCGGGATTTTGTTCAGCGTGGGAGCACGATCTGGGTCTTCGGGAAAAAAGTGGCGCGCCCGAACACCGCCTTGCAGCCAAAGATTGTCCAGTTTCGGTTGGCGTTGTCCCCAATACCCATAGGCATCAAACCATGACACGACTTCTAACGGGTTTTGGCCCGGAAGATAACTTTGCGCATCAGGAGAGCCTTTTGGGAACATATCCAGCATCAATGCCCCCATTTTCCGATGCCCTTGTGACGTAAGCCACGCTGTCAGCTCGGGTAATTTGCGGGTGTCGTGATCAGGATACACCAGCAATTCGTCCGCATCCGCGACCACGCACCAATGACGATGTGCATGTTTTCGCTGTAGCCAATTCAACCAATCGACCCCAAATCGGGAAGCACGGTAGCTTGCGTCAGCTTTGTACAGCGTGACATCTGGTTGTTCAGACAAAAGATCAGCACTGTCATCCGTGCTGGCGTTGTCGACTATGAAGAAGTGATCAACACCCAAGGCACGGTAATGCTGCAGAAAAAAGGGCAGTCGTACGGATTCGTTGCGCAGTGTTGTAAAACACAAGATCGAACCTGGTTTGATGGATTGACGACGATCCGACACCAAGCAGAGCTCTCGCCGCTTACGGAACGCGCGCCACAATAGACGCTTGCGTATGAGTCGGCGGCGGTAGCGCAAAATCAGAGAAGCACCTTGCGTTGTCGTGCCTGTTTTGGTGCCATTTTCAGGCATCGGAAATCTTATCCTTCATCGTCCGACATGGTCGCGTCAATGCAAGTTCAGTCCTTGGACCCAAAGTCTTGCATCAGTTTTGTGTAAGCGCCAGTCCCAGGAGCCCCTTTGATGATCAAGTCGCCCTATTCACTTCCGTTCAGAAGGGGATAAATCGATCCGAAAACTGATTTCACTAAAGGGAACAACTTTTCACAGGGCAACCAATGATGCGTGCCCTGTGATCTGCCGGAAAGGATCTGAAGAACTGGGAATTACTCCGCAGCTTGGCCCATAGTCACCACGTCCTGCAAATAGCCAAACAGGTCATCGCGCAAATCGTCACGTGCCAACCCAAAGGCAACTGTCGCCTGCAGGAAACCAGACTTAGATCCGCAATCAAACCGTTGGCCCCGGAACCGATAACCATAAACACCATTGTTCTGTGCAATTTCAGCTGCAATTGCGTCTGTCAGCTGGATCTCTCCGCCCGCACCTTCTTTGATGCTGTTCAGGTTTTTAAGAACATTTGGTGACAGGATATAACGACCAATTACCGCAAGATTAGACGGTGCTTTGTCGGCTGGCGGCTTTTCGACCATACCATTGACAGACACCAGCGACCCCATATCTTCCCGCACATCAAGAACACCGTAAGAACTGGTCTTTTCTTGAGGAACTTCCATCGCTGCAACCATAGAACCCCCCGTTTCTGCATAGGCTTCCACCATCTGCTTGAGGCACGGTTTTTCCGCCGCAATAACGTCATCAGGCAGAATAACTGCAAAGGGTTCATCGCCGATCAAACGCCGCGCGCACCAAACTGCATGACCCAAACCCAAGGCCTTGTGTTGGCGGATATACGCAATGGCACCGCTGTCCATGTTGGTCGCTTCCAACGCTTCCAACAGGTCTGGCTTATTCTTGCGACGCAGTTCCTGTTCCAGCGTGGGGGAATGGTCGAAATAGTCTTCCAAGGCGCCTTTTCCTCGGGACGTCACAAAGATGAATTCGGTGATTCCGGCTTCCCGCGCTTCGTCAATGGCATATTGGATCAAAGGACGATCGACCAAAGTCATGATTTCTTTAGGAACGGATTTGGTCGCTGGCAAAAATCGTGTCCCCAGTCCTGCAACTGGGAAAATTGCCTTTGTCACCTTTGTTTGCATATTCTTTCCTCAAGCTCCCAAGGATCGTTGCCTTAGGTCTATTCTTCTCAGATATCCGCGAGACATCTTTACACATTCTGGTGTGTAGTCGCTAAAAAAGGCTAAAATTATGGCACTTTCTGGGAAACCGTAAACAATCCTGACTTAGTTGCGCAGATTGTCGATAGCATTGTTAGCCTCACACACTTCAAAAATGCAGCCAGTCTTTCTAAGGCCCGGCCACCCACCAATTCTTTCACCATGCCTTTCAGCACAAATGTAACTTACATGTAAACTACGAGATGTGACTGGTCTCACAAGGAGACATTTCACCCAAAATTCACCGTAACGCACAATCAAACTGTGCCACAAAGCCGTTGATGTTCAAAGGTATGGAATCCCGTGACTGTTATTCGACGCCCATTTGAGCCATCATTTGCTCAAGTCGGGGTACATCTGCCGGGTTGTTAAGCTCCCAAAACAACCGATCTCGTGCGTCGACTTCGACACACAACACAGTATGTCCGTTTTCCATAAAGCGTAGCTGCTCCAAGCCTTCCAGCATCTCCAACGGCCCAACAGGCCATGTTGGATAATTCCGCAGCGCAGAAGGTCGGTATGCATAGACGCCCACATGATGAAAAACGGGTGTATCTTCTGTATCCGCATAGGTTTTGGACGTGAACGGTATGACTTCCTTGGAAAAATACAATCCGCGCCTCTGTTGATCAAAGACAGCAGTTGTTCCGCCGACACGGCCTGCTTTTCTGTCAGCAAGAAACCCGTTCAACGCCGCCCCATCGCACCGCAAAACAGGCGTTGCCACATCTGCCTCTGGCGCATTTTTCAACGCATCCACCAAAGCTTCTACAAACCAGGATGGCGTCAATGGCGCGTCCCCTTGAAGGTTCACGACGATATCGAACCCCTGCAAATGCTCTTGAACTTCAGCGCAGCGCTCCGTTCCGTTCTGGCACGCGGATGACGTCATGATGACTTCTGCGCCAAAGGCCTCGGACGCTGATTTGATGCGTTCGTCATCGGTGGCGACAACCACACGATCCACACCCTTCACGGATTGGGCGGCCATCCAACTGCGTTCTATTAGACTGCGTGCAACGCCAGACGCACCCGTCAAAGGCACCAAAGGTTTGCCCGGATATCGACTGGATTGATACCGTGCGGGGATTGCAATCAAAACACTCATGCTGGTTTCAAGTCCACTGTAGGAGAGGCCGCAATAAAGAACGGATTTTCATAGCCCTCTTTGCCATATTCCAAGGGTTGCAAGGTCTCGAATCTCACAACATCCCCACCAGCACCTTTCAGCACGGCATGACCCGCAGCTGTATCCCATTCCATGGTGCGACCAAGGCGTGGGTAAAGATCCGCTTCGCCAGTTGCCACCAGACAAAATTTCAAAGACGATCCAGCGCTTTTCATATCTTTGACTGCGTATTTACCGATGTAGTCATCCGTCGCCTGATCCCGATGTGACTTTGACGCCACCACCATCAATGCAGTGTTGTCACTGTTCCACACTTGGATGGCCTGTATGTCACCAACTTTTTCTGCGTCAAATGGGCCAATCTCTTCTACCGAGACCCCATCCGCTTGGGTGAAAAACATCCGATCTTTGGCCGGGGCATACACAACCCCCCTCGTCGGCGTGCCGCTTTCCACTAATGCAATGTTAACCGTGAAGTCACCACGCCGATGAATGAATTCTTTTGTACCGTCCAATGGATCCACGATCAAAAAAGTGTCGCCAGTCAGTTTGTGGCTCGCGGCTTGCTCTTCTGTTACCAACATCACATCTGGAAATGCAGCCCGCAAACCAGCTGAAATAATGTCATCCGCAGCCTTGTCTGCACGTGTAACCGGACTGTCGTCAGATTTGGACTCGACACCGAAATCATCCGACCCATACACCTCCATGATCGCATCACCCGCTTTCAAGGCGAGTTGCCGCATAACAATGGTCAGCTTTTTGTAATCCACTGTGAGAGTCACTTTCATTGATCGAAACTACTATTCGCGTTATGGTTTGGAACTAACGGAACAGCAAGAATTCCGTGCGATGACATAATAAACTAGCTTGAGGCCAAAGCGATGTTTCAGTTCGAAAGCGGACGCAAACCCCGAACCGGGTTGGGTATCGCCGTCAATATAGCTGAGTTGATTTATCACTCAATTGTTCGGTCTGTTCGCAGGCAACACAACAATGCGTTCATCGCAATTGGTATGAACATGCTGCAAGCCGTCATGTTTGTACTGGCGTTCTATGTCATGTTTTCTGTCCTCGGGCTGCGCGGGGCCACCATCCGTGGCGACTTTTTGATCTACATTATGTCAGGGATTTTCCTGTACATGACCCACACCAAATCGTTGGGCGCTGTCCTCGGGGCCGAAGGCCCTGCCAGCCCCATGATGCAGCATGCGCCGATGAATACAGTGATTGCCATCATGTCTGCCGCATTCGGTGCACTTTACATTCAAACTTTGTCCCTTGTGATGATCTTGTTTATCTATCACGTGGCCGTCACCCCGTTTGACTTGGAACAACCGTTCCAAGCCTATGGTATGTTGCTGATCGCTTGGTTTACCGGATGTGCACTTGGACTTGTTCTTCTGGCAATTAAGCCTTGGTTTCCAACATTTGTCTCAATATTCTCAACAGTTTATCAGCGCGCGAACATGATCGCATCTGGCAAAATGTTTGTCGCCAATACGCTACCAAGCTTCATGCTTGCGATGTTCGATTGGAATCCCCTGTTCCACGCGATTGACCAAGCGCGGGGTTTTGTCTTTATCAACTACAACCCACGTTATTCATCATGGGAGTATCCTTTGCTGCTTGGCGTCATCTTGGTCATGGTTGGGCTTATGGGCGAATTCTACACCCGCAAAAATGCATCTTTGTCTTGGGGCGCGCGCCGCTAACCAACCTTTGCGATAGCGTCATTTCAACGCATGTCGCGTCGTCAGGTCACTACGCGCATAGTCAAATTAATGCGCCCGCCATTGGACAACAGAGAAGACGATCCAAATCGAATGCGGTCCACCCCGTGATAGGTCAAACGCGCGTTACCCCCCATCACCATCACATCACCGCTTTCCAACCACATCGACTCTGTCTTGCCGCCTCGCGTGGTATTCCCAATCCGAAACAGCGCAGCGTCCCCCAAAGAAACCGACACAACAGGCCAATCGAAACTCGCTTCATCTTTGTCTTGATGCAAACCCATCTTGGCCGAATCTTCGTAAAAGTTGATCAAACAGCACTCGGGCAGGCGATCTACACCGGACACACGACGCCAGATATCCAAAGCCCCGGCGGGAATTTCAGGCCAAGATGATCCAGAGGGGTGCTTGTCCACATAGCGATAGCCCGTTCGATCCGAGTACCATCCAAAATCGCCAGCCGAGGTCATCCGAACTGTCATCGGTTTTCCATAGGGTGTCTGGGGCGAAAACAACGGCGCAACGCGAAGAACGTTGCGCAAATCGGACACAAGAGATTTCTGTGCACCGGTGTCTAAAAACCCACGATACCACTGAAACCCACGTACATTCAGAACTGTCATGGCCCAGATTCTGCCTTTCACCCACGTTTTCAGCGAAAATTAACCATAACTACCCTATCGCTACGCTTGCAGGGGCCAATTCCCACCCCTATATACCGTCCGAACCGCGGAATGCCTATCGTGGCTACCGTGCTCAACCCCACCCGGGGCAATGGTGCCATAATGGGCCAACGCCTCGAGACATCGCCTACTGAGTAAGAGGGATCGAAAACATGGCTAAAGTCATTGGTATTGACCTTGGTACCACCAACTCCTGTATCGCTATTATGGATGGCTCCCAGCCACGCGTAATTGAAAACGCTGAAGGCGCGCGGACAACACCGTCTATTGTTGCTTTCACCGAAAACGAACGCCTTGTTGGCCAGCCTGCAAAACGCCAGGCCGTGACCAACCCAGATAACACCGTGTTTGGTGTAAAACGTCTGATTGGCCGTCGGGACGATGATCCCAACTTGCAAAAAGACAAAAAAAACCTGCCGTTCACAGTGATTGATGGTGGAAACGGCGACGCATGGGTGGAAGCCCGTGGAGAAAAGTATTCGCCTTCCCAAATCTCTGCGTTCATCTTGGGCAAAATGAAAGAGACAGCGGAAAGCTATCTCGGCGAAGACGTGACGCAAGCTGTGATCACCGTTCCCGCATATTTCAATGACGCGCAACGCCAGGCAACCAAAGACGCCGGCAAAATTGCTGGCCTTGAAGTTCTGCGGATCATCAACGAACCAACAGCTGCGGCGCTGGCCTATGGATTGGACAAAGAAACATCCCAAACCATCGCTGTCTATGACCTTGGCGGCGGTACGTTCGATGTGACCATCCTTGAAATCGACGACGGCCTGTTCGAAGTGAAGTCCACCAATGGGGATACGTTCCTGGGTGGTGAAGATTTCGACATGCGCATCGTGAACTACCTTGCGGACCAGTTCAAAAAGGAAAACGGCGTCGATCTGACCAAAGACAAGATGGCATTACAGCGCCTGAAAGAGGCCGCCGAAAAAGCCAAGATCGAACTTTCCAGCGCAAACCAGACCGAGATCAACCAACCGTTTATCTCGATGGACCCCAACGGCGGCCAGCCTTTGCACATGGTCATGAAATTGACCCGTGCCAAGCTGGAACAGCTGGTTGGTGATCTGATCAAAGCGTCTATGAAACCATGCGCCGCTGCGTTGAAAGACGCGGGCATTTCGGCAAGCGAAATCGACGAAGTTGTTTTGGTTGGCGGGATGACCCGTATGCCAAAAGTGGTCGAAGAAGTGACCAAGTTCTTCGGGAAAGAGCCGCATAAAGGTGTGAACCCAGACGAAGTTGTGGCCATGGGTGCTGCAATTCAAGCTGGCGTTCTGCAAGGCGATGTCAAAGACGTTGTTCTTTTGGACGTCACGCCATTGTCATTGGGTATCGAAACCTTGGGCGGCGTGTTCACACGCTTGATCGACCGCAACACGACAATCCCAACAAAGAAAAGCCAAGTCTTTTCGACAGCCGAAGACAACCAGAACGCGGTGACCATCCGGGTGTTCCAAGGCGAACGGGAAATGGCGGCGGACAACAAAATGTTGGGGGCTTTCAACCTTGAAAACATCCCGCCATCTCCGCGCGGTATGCCCCAGATCGAAGTGACCTTTGACATCGACGCAAACGGCATTGTGTCCGTTGGCGCCATGGATAAAGGCACCGGGAAAGAGCAAAAGATCACCATCCAAGCATCCGGTGGTCTGTCTGACTCTGATATTGACCAAATGGTGAAAGACGCGGAAGACAACGCCGAGGCGGATAAAGAACGCCGCGAAAGTGTCGAATCCCGCAACCAAGCAGAAAGCTTGATCCATTCAACCGAAAAGTCTGTGGAAGAACACGGCGACAAAGTGGATCCGTCCACCATCGAAGTAATCGAACTGTCGATTGCTGCGTTGAAAGACGATTTGGAAAACGAAGACACACCGTCTGAGAAGATCAAATCTGGTATCCAAAACGTCACCGAAGCAGCCATGAAACTGGGCGAGGCGATCTACAAATCCTCGCAAGAAGAGGCTGGTGAAGAACCATCTGCAGCAGATGCAGGTCCTGGTGACGATGATATCGTAGATGCCGAGTTCGAAGATCTGGACGGCGACAAGCGCTGATTGGCGGCTTGCTGCCTCGTGGAACCTATCAGGGGCTGGTCTACATGGCTGGCCCTTTGACGTTCCGGAAAAGGGGAAAAACCCATGTCCAAACGTGACTATTACGAAACGCTAGGGGTGTCTCAGGGCGCCACAGCGGATGAAATCAAGAAAGGCTTTCGCAAGAAGGCCAAAGAACTGCACCCTGACCGCAACGCGGATAATCCCAACGCGGAAGCGCAGTTCAAAGAAGCCAACGAAGCGTATGACGTCCTGAAAGACGCTGAAAAGAAGGCCGCATATGACCGTTATGGTCACGCGGCGTTCGAAGGCGGCACCGGGGCCAGTGCCGGGCGCGGCGGCAATCCCTTTGGGGGTGGCGGCCAGGGTGACTTTGGCTCTGCCTTCTCAGACGTTTTTGACGATCTGTTCGGCGACTTCATGGGTGGCCAACGCGGTGGCGGCGGCCGCAACCGGGCTTCGCGCGGGTCTGACTTGCGCTATAATCTGCAGATTGATTTGGAAGACGCTTTCAAAGGCATGTCCAAAACGATCCAGGTTCCAGCTTCTGTCACATGTGACAGCTGTACCGGATCCGGCGCAGAAGGCGGCGCAGAGCCAACCTCTTGCCCGACATGTTCGGGAATGGGCAAGGTCCGTGCGCAACAAGGGTTCTTCACCGTTGAACGCACTTGCCCTACTTGTTCTGGAATGGGGCAAATCATCAGCAATCCGTGCAAATCCTGCCGGGGTGCTGGGCGCATCGAACGTGATCGTTCCCTGTCTGTGAACATCCCACCCGGCGTCGAAACTGGCACTCGGATTCGGCTTTCCGGCGAAGGGGAAGCGGGACTGCGGGGCGGACCGTCCGGCGATTTGTACATCTTTGTTGAAGTTGCTGCGCACGAGCTGTTTGAACGCGATGGCAACAACTTGTACTGCCGTGTCCCTGTATCCATGGCTTCGGCCGCGATGGGCGGGTCAATCGAAGTGCCTACAATTGACGGCGGTCGTGGCCGTGTTCAGATCCCGGCGGGCTCTCAATCCGGTCGCCAAATGCGTCTGCGTAGCAAAGGGATGCCTGCACTGCGAGGCGGCGCCGCTGGCGATATGTTCATCGAACTTGCCGTGGAGACACCCGTCAATCTCACTGCGCGACAAAAAGAATTGTTGAAAGAGTTCGAGGAAATCTCGGCCCAAAACAACAACAACCCGGAAAGCTCCAGCTTCTTTTCCTCGGTAAAGAGCTTTTGGGATTCGATGAAAGGCTAAACCAGCCGCGCAAAATCGTGTAAGATTCGGGCATGTCAAAAGAGATGCCCGAACACCCCTTTCCGGCAATTGCAGAGTCTGCAACTGTAAGGCTGAGACGCCTGCGTCCCACAGATCGCATACGATTCCAAGCTTACCGCAAACATCCTAGTGTCACCCAGTTTCAATCTTGGCCAGACATGTCCAAGGTGGAAATGGACGGGTTCTTGTGGGCAATGTCCCAGTTAGAGACCCCTTTGCAACCCGGGAAATGGACACAAATCGCAATCGCGAGACCCGGGCCCGATACGCTGGTGGGTGATATGGGTTGGCATCTTTCGGACAGCATGTCCGAAGTAGAGCTGGGCGTCACAATTGATCCCATGCACCAACGAAAAGGTTATGCAGAGGCTGCGATGCGGATGGCCATGGCTGTTGTATTTTCCCGACCACAGGTCAACGCGGTGATTTGCGGAGCCGACCCGCGCAATACCGCGTCCTTGTCCCTGATCCGCAAAATTGGATTCACATTTACGCATCTTGACCCATCACCCATGGAAGAAGGCATCTTGGACGAGATGTTCGCAATGACCCGCACGACGTTTGACGCACATTAACCAAACGGTAACTCTGATCCGTCCATTATTTGGAGATGGAGCGGCAGATTGATCTCTTTGCAAAACCCGGCTTTGACGAAGCCACACCAAAGCGCGTGCCATCCGGCAAAGTACCGTCATATATCGCGGATCATAGGGCACGATTACGCAATCGGTTTGAAGAAGGCGGCGCTCAAGCGATGCCAGACTATGAGCTGCTGGAACTCGTCCTTTTTCGCGCGATCCCTCGGCAAGATGTAAAACCACTCGCACGCAGATTGATGGATCAGTTTGGTGACTTCAATCGAGTACTCTCTGCTCCGATTGAGCGGCTTAAGGACGTTCACGGTGTCGGTAAGTCGGTCGTGTTGGAACTGAAGATTGTCGAGGCCGCAGCACAGCGCATGGCACGATCCAAAGTATTGAACAAACACGCCTTATCCAGTTGGGACGCACTGCTGGATTACTGTCACACGTCCATGGCCCATCTTCCAACCGAACAATTCCGCGTGCTGTTTCTTGATCGTAAAAACTTCCTGATCGCGGATGAAGAACAAGCCAAAGGCACGGTTGATCATGTGCCTGTCTATCCACGAGAGGTCGCCAAGCGCGCATTGGAACTAAACGCGTCTGCCATCATTTTGGTGCACAATCATCCATCCGGGGATGCGACGCCGTCTCAGGCGGATATCGACATGACGGCGCAGATTGAACAGGCCTGCATCGCACTTGGCATTACATTGCACGATCACTTGGTTATTGGAAAATCACAAGAAGTCAGTTTTCGTGCGCATGGTCTGCTTTAACGCAACCAAACCTCGACCCGGCGATTGGTTTGCCGCCCCCAGGAACTGTCATCACAAGCCATCGGCATTGCCTCGCCAAACGAATCCACAGTCAACGTCACCCGTTCCAGATCTGCTGTTTCTGCCGCTGAAACAACCGCACGTCGGACGGCTTCTGCGCGACGCAGCGCAATCTTCTGGTTTGCCTCTGCAGCACCATCGCCGTCACTAAATCCGGCAAACAACAACTGCCGCGCGTCATATTGGCCGCGCTCTAAAGCACGGGCCAGTTGCTGTGCATTTGAACGGGACTGCGCGTCAAGTCGGACCGAGCCTGCCTCGAACCGGAAGGAGGTTGTCAAACGACGCATCGGTGCAAACGTATTGATCATACGCTGCAAGTCTTCCAACTGAATTTCAGAGCCCGCCGACACTATAGCGTTCGCGAATCGCTGTCCTTGAGCATCAATGACAATTTCCTCAGGAGTTTGGTCCACGAACCCGGCCCGCCTGATGACCTGCTGCGCGGCCGGGGTTCTGAGAAACCGCAAGAATTCTTGCCCAATTTTCGGCAATCGCCGCGCGGGCAGATAAAGAAACATGGGAGATGTTAGAGGATAGTCTTCGGTTTTGATGTTGCGCCGATTGGCATTCAAATCGAAGCCACACGCGCTGGTTAGTGCCAGCACCTGCGTATTTCCGGTTTCCGCATAACTCGCAATTCCAAGCGCAAAGGGGTCCGCTTCGATGGCACCTGCAAGATCCAAGGAAATGCGGTGAAAGGTGACATTTTCCGCCATATCGAGCTCGGCAGGGGTTAACAGGCGATCTTCGACGGATTGCCCAAGCCCTGTCCGCTTGTCCGGAAGATGCAGCGCAATCGGCGCATCCGGTCCACCCAAAGCCGACCAGTTTGTAATGCGGCCAGCGAAGGCAAGTGCCAAATCCTGTGGGCTGATTGAACGAACCGGGTTTCCAGGCGCGACAATCGGGACAATCGCATCCAGCGCTATAACTCGGCTGCGATTTGGGCCAGAAAGATCGCCCATACCCGCTTCTCTTGCGAGATCCCTTTCTTCTTTGCGGATTTCCCGCATGGACAGAACGATGTCTGCCTCGTTTGCCAGCAAGTCCGCAAAGCCTTCATCTGTCGTTGATGGCGAAAAAGAAAAAACTGCTAAAGGTTTGCCGTCCGTACTTTGCAGCAGCTCCACATCAAATCCGAAATCGCCCAGCCGGTCGCTTCGCAGACCATACCCATTGCGATTGGCAAAAGCTTCCAGAAGCGCAGGCATCATAACGTCGCCCATGGCAGCAGCGCCGGACAGTCGTAGTTCCGCAACAAAATCAATAAGATCCGGGCAACCAGGCCCATCACATGTTACACCCGAACCATCAACTGTCAGCTCGCCATAAATAGTTTCAACACGATAGAATTCGCCGTCAAATCCCAGCAAGTTGCCAGCAATTGTTACCCCACCATCGCGTGAGGTCAGCGTAACGTCCTGAGATGTCGCGCTGGTGGCCAGACCACCAACGAGTAGTGCGGCGAAAACCGCCGCACAGTGCTTTTTCATGTGAGCCCCCGTCGCGTCGTTACTTAGTCGCGACTTTCAGGTCTTCGAAGACATTATTCAACACAAGATACTCACCAATCGAGTCGCAAGTGGGTATTTCCAGCGTTAAGTTCTGCGTTCGTAGTTCGGAAACTCCATCCCATTCCAACGTCTGAGCTTCGACTGAAGAACCACAATTGTCTTGATTTATGACCGCTTCGACACTCAGATCAATCTGGCCAAGACTGTCAGAAAACCGTGTAGGTACGCTGTAGACTTGAGCCAAATGAGGTGCTTTGGCTGACCGGTGCCCCAAGGATGTGAGCACACCGCCTTCACCGTTGGCCGTGCCAGATAATGACGCGTTTGCACCGTGCCACACATGTCCATTTTCGCTGTTTTCAGCGTCGAATTCACGTGCATGCAGTTCGAATCCTGCGCGTCCACGCCATTGAAGAACAACGCGCTTATAATCTTCAATGTCATCCACCATGGTGGTTGCCAGCGTCCCTTTGCCATCTTGGAACGCAAAGATAAACAAAGCGGTCTTAGACAAAGCAGGGACTGTCACTGACATTGAACCGTCAGAGCCTGTATCCCCGGTAAACAGCATACCATTGTGATGTACCGTCACCTGTTCATTCGGGCGACAGTTCGCATGCAAGTCCAACTGAACGAATGCAGCCTCGCGTGGCAAAGCTTCGGCGCGGATTTTACATTCCGCGCTTTTTGCAATCACCTCTGCAAGATCCGGCCCCGTGGCAGATACCGACAATGTCTTAGCGACAGTCGAGACCGGATTCATACTCACAACTCCCGCCGCAACTGCAACCGGTTGAGTGCTGGCCGGTAAGGCAGATGTTAACGTGATGTCATGAACATCCATAAGGTCTTCGTAGAGGGAGCCCATGTCCTCGTTTATTGGGCCTTCTGTGGGTTTCAGCAGATTCTTTTGTGCTGATATTCCATAGCGTTGCGATGCAGTATCTGTGCTCTGCATTGCAAACCCTATACATAGTGCGCAGACCAGCGTTCCCACCGCTGTGCCTACCTCCTTGGCTCGTGACATACCGCCACTCCCATTTTTCCGTGCCATCCGTTAACTATTTGTTCATAAGAACAGGGCGCAACTATGACAGGCAATGGGTGTGAATGAGGCGGCGGTGTGACGTGCCTTAGCCGAGCCGCCCGTGGCAATGTTTGAACTTCTTACCAGAACCACAAGGACAGGCGTCGTTGCGCCCAGGGTTCCCCCAAGTTGACGGATCCGCCTCGACAAAACCCGTTTCCGGATTTTCGGTTGGCGCTGCGGCTTCTTGGATTGGAGGTTCTGCAGCGGTGGCCACGCCACCCTGCTGCTGCGCAACCATTTGGGCCACCATTTGCTCTTGCTCTTCCTGAGACAAAGGCCGGATTTGCGCCAGTTTCTGAGTCACATCAGCACGCAAACTATCCAACATGGTTTCAAACAACTGAAACGACTCGTTCTTGTATTCGTTCAACGGATCACGCTGTGCATACCCACGGAAACCCACGACAGACCGTAGATGTTCCAAAGTGACCAGGTGCTCTTGCCATTTAGTATCAATGGCTTGCAGCAAAAGTTGTTTTTCAATCTGTTGCATGTTGTCGACGCCAAATGCTTCGACCTTTTCATTCAACATCTTGTCAGAGGCTTCGATAAGACGGCCACGGATCTGTTCGTCATCCACACCATCTTCTTCACACCAATCGATCACAGGCACATCAATGCCCATCTGTTCGATCACAGCAGCGTAAAGCCCTTGGGTGTCCCACTGCTCAGCATAGGCACCTTCGGGCATATACGTGTCCAACAAATCGTCCACCACCTCGTCACGCATATCAATTGTGATTTCGTGCACATCCTCGGACTCCATGATGTCCCGACGCTGCCCAAAGATGACTTTACGCTGGTCGTTCATCACATCATCGAACTTCAAAAGATGCTTTCGGATGTCGAAATTGCGGCCTTCTACCTTGGCCTGAGCCCGTTCCAGCGACTTGTTCACCCACGGATGAATGATCGCTTCGCCTTCTTTCAACCCTAATGTCTTAAGAACTTTGTCCAAACGTTCAGATCCAAAGATTCGCATCAGATCATCTTCGAGACTCAGGAAGAAAGAAGAACGGCCCGGATCACCTTGGCGACCGGAACGGCCACGCAATTGGTTGTCGATCCGACGGCTTTCATGCCGTTCAGACGCCAAAACGAACAATCCGCCAGCATCGATGACCTTTTTCTTTTCGTCATCATGTTCAGCTTGGATTCGGGCCCGGGTTGTTTCGGGATCCGCATCCGGATCAGCGGTCAGCGCTTCCAACACTTTCATTTCGACGTTTCCGCCCAACTGAATGTCGGTCCCACGACCAGCCATATTGGTCGCGATGGTCACTGCGCCCAGTTTACCAGCATCAGCAACAATCTGCGCTTCTTGTTCGTGTTGACGCGCATTCAGAACATTATGGGGGATATTCAATTCGGTCAGCAGGTTGCTGAACATTTCAGACTTCTCGATAGAAGTCGTCCCCACAAGAACGGGTTGTCCTTGTTCGTTGGCGATTTTGATCTCTTCGATCATCGCCGTGTATTTTTCTTGTTGCGAGCTGTAGACTTTATCGTCTTCATCAAGCCGCGCGACACCACGGTTGGTTGGAACTTCCACAACGCCCAAACCATAGATTTGCATAAATTCTTCGGCTTCTGTGACAGCGGTGCCAGTCATGCCAGCCAGTTTGTCATATAAACGGAAGTAGTTTTGGAACGTCACCGATGCCAACGTGGTGTTTTCGGGCTGAATGGCGACATCTTCTTTGGCTTCAATCGCCTGATGCAATCCATCTGACAAACGACGGCCCTGCATCATACGTCCCGTGAATTCATCAATCAGGACAATCTGACCATTCGCTACGACATAGTCTTTGTCCTTGTTGAACAACTTGTGCGCGCGCAACCCATTGTTGATGTGGTGCACAACGGTCGAGCTTTCCGGATCGTACAGCGATTGTCCTTCTTCCAAGAACCCCTTGCGCTGCAAAAGCTGTTCGACAAATTCGTTGCCGTCTTCTGTAAAGTTCACCTGGCGGGTTTTTTCGTCAATTGTGTAATGCTCTTCCGTGAGCTCGGGAATAACCCCGTCAATCGACTTATACATGTCAGAACGGTCTTCAGCCGGACCCGAGATAATGAGCGGAGTCCGCGCTTCGTCGATCAGAATCGAGTCAACTTCATCGACAATCGCGAAATTGTGATGCTTCTGGAAGATCTGATTGAGCTCAGATTTCATGTTGTCGCGCAGATAATCAAATCCCAACTCGTTGTTGGTCGCGTATGTGATATCGCTGGAATAGGCGGCAATCTTGGAGTCGTTATCCATATTTGTGGCGGCCACACCAGTTGTCATGCCCAACGCGCCAAAAACTTTGCCCATCCATTCAGAGTCACGTTTGGCAAGGTATTCGTTGACCGTCACAACGTGCACACCCCGGCCCGTCAGCGCGTTCAAATACGCCGGGAACGTCGCCACAAGGGTTTTCCCCTCACCCGTCTTCATCTCTGAAATATTGCCCTGATGCAGGAAAATTCCGCCCATAAGCTGCACATCAAAGGCCCGCAAACCCAATGCCCGCTTGGCGGCTTCCCGACAATTGGCAAAGGCTTCTGGCAACAAATCGTCCAGACTTTCGCCAGCCAACGCACGCTGGCGCAGTTCTTCTGTCTTTTCGATCAACCCGTCATCCGAAAGTTTTTCAAACTCCGGTTCCAGCGCATTGATCTTATCCACCAGTGGCCGAGTCGCTTTTACTTTGCGGTCATTGGGTGTGCCAAAAACCTTTTTAGCAAGTGTCGAAAACCCCAGCATGTGCTCTCCAGCCGATTGATACATCACGTGAACGATAGACCTGCTTGCCCGTCCCGCTCACAAACCATAAATATCGGAGTGAAGACGGCCCAGAACCTGCGCCCATAGGGCGATGTAAGGGTCCACATATACCGTGTCAACGCCGCCGCAATCTGTGGCCCGATCCAAGGACAAACTAATGCAAAAACGCCTCATACCCGTCGCCGCCGCGCTGATGGCTCTTTCCATAGCCGGGCCATCGCGCGCGCAAACCAGTGATGGGCCCGATTTGGATCAGGTTGTCGCCACTGTTAATGGTGCAAAAATCACCTTGGGCCATGTCGCGGCAGCCAAGGCAACACTGCCCGAACAGTATCAGACATTGCCAACTGATGTTCTGTTTCCCGGAATTATTGACCAGCTTATTCAACAAACCGTTCTGCAACAAAGTTTCGAAGGGGAAGCCCCGGCGCGTGTCACGCTGGCCCTGGAAAACGAGTCGCGTTCGCTTTTTGCGGCCGAAGTTGTGGAATCCATACTGGCGGAAGCCGTGACAGAGGAGTTGATCGAAAAGGCTTACCAAGACAGCTATTCTGCGGGTGACCAAGGCGTCGAATATAGCGCCGCACATATTCTAGTCGAAACCGAAGAAGCCGCTTTGGAGGTGATCGAAGAAGTTAACGGCGGTGCAGATTTTGGGGCAGTGGCCCGTCAAAAATCGACAGGTCCTTCGGGTCCCCGCGGAGGAGATCTTGGTTGGTTTGGGCTTGGCCAAATGGTGCCAGCGTTCGAACAGGCCGTTGTAGCGATGGAGCCCGGACAGGTATCCGAGCCCGTCGAAACGCAATTTGGCTGGCACGTTATCAAGTTGAACGAAACGCGTGTCAAAGAAGCCCCGGCTTTGGAAGACGTTCGCGAGGAGCTGACCCGTCAAGTGCGTGACGCAGCAGTAACAGCAAAAATCGAAAGTTTGGTCGAGGCGGCGGATATCGATCGGGAAGGTGGCGCTGCCATGGACGCGTCGATTTTGAACGACATCGACCTGTCTCGTTCCGAATGAGCGCAGATCTGCCTGTATCACCGCTTGCGCCAAAAGCATTCCCGGACCTTCCCGTTATTGGGGGGGTCCGTTTTGCGACTGCGCAAGCCGGGGTGAAGTACAAAAATCGCGACGACGTAATGCTGGCGATCTTGGACGCGGGCACAACAATCGCCGGCGTATTCACAACGTCCAAAACGCGATCTGCCGCTGTTCTGGACTGCGAAGACAAGATCGGCGGCGGTTCCGACGACCCTGCGGCCATTCTGGTAAATTCTGGAAACGCCAACGCGTTCACCGGGAAATCCGGGTTCGAGTCCGTAAAGCGTTTGACCGGAACGGTTGCCGAGGCCACCGGCGCACCACAGAACCGCGTTTTCACCTCCTCCACTGGAGTGATCGGCGAGGCATTGCCCGATGATCGGATCACTGCACAACTCGACGCGTTAGTGTCCGACATGTCCAACGCCGCACTACCAAAGGCAGCACGGGCAATTATGACCACGGACACCTTCCCAAAGGGTTCAAGCCAGGTGGTCAAAACTGCAAACGGTCCGGTAACAATCGCGGGCATCGCCAAAGGCTCGGGTATGATCGCGCCAGACATGGCAACGATGCTGGTCTATATCTTCACGGATGCCATGGTCGAACAATCGGCGTTGCAATCCATGTTAGGATCACTGACCGACAAAACGTTTAATGCGATAACTGTGGATAGTGACACATCAACGTCTGATACCTTGCTTTTGGCCGCAACAGGCGCGTCAAAGGTGGACGTCACCCATGATCCTGCGTTTCGCGACGCACTACATACTGTGATGTTGGATCTAGCGCATCAAGTCGTGCGTGACGGTGAGGGTGCCACGAAATTCGTCGCAGTCACCGTGACCGGTGCATCGTCTGACGAAGATGCAAAGCTGCATGCCAAAGCCATTGCGAACTCCCCCCTGATCAAGACCGCCATTGCCGGTGAGGATCCCAATTGGGGACGCGTTGTTATGGCCATTGGCAAGTCCGGCGGTGACGCAGACCGGGATCGCTTGTCGATTTGGTTCGGTGATATTCTTGTGGCCGAGAACGGATGGGTCGCAAGCAGTTACTCCGAAGAACAAGGCGCCACATATATGAAGCAACAAGATCTCAAAATCCGCGTGGATTTGGGGCTTGGGGGTTGCGAAACCACAATGTGGACCTGCGATTTGACCCATGGATACATATCCATCAACGCAGATTATCGTTCATGACAACCAAGGTTCTGTTAGTGTCAGCCGTCGCGTTGATCGACGTTGACGGACGCGTTTTGTTGGCCCAGCGCCCCGAGGGCAAAAATATGGCAGGTCTTTGGGAGTTTCCCGGAGGAAAAATTGAACCCGGCGAAACCCCAGAAGCAGCTCTGATCCGCGAACTGGGAGAGGAACTGGGGATCGACACATGGGAAAGCTGTCTGGCACCGTTAACCTTTGCAAGCCACAGCTACGATGATTTTCACTTGTTGATGCCTTTATTTGCATGCCGAAAGTGGAAAGGCACACCAAATGCGCAAGAAGGTCAAACACTTGCGTGGGTTCGCCCGAATGCACTGCGAGACTACCCCATGCCACCTGCGGACTTACCATTAATTCCAATTATTCGAGATTGGTTGTAATTAAATTGCGAACAGTGATTGCCAATCTTCTTTTTTTGTTTAAAAATCGGACACACTCAAAAAACAAAAACAGCGATGATACATCATCGGGGAAAACAAAATGCTACGTACAATCACAATTGGCAGTACGGTATCAGTTCAGGGGACGTTTGTTAAAACCCTTCCAGATGGTCGGATAAGCGTCCGTGTCGGAACCTCGGTCTATTCAGGGCTTCCGGTAAGTCAGGCGGCATAAGTCAAAAAAGGCAGCGTTTCCGCTGCCTTTTCTTTTTGATAGTTCAAGATTTTCTAGACGACGATCAATCGAGCGAACGCTCGATCTCTTCGCGTTCGAAGATCTCGATCACGTCTTTCGGGCGGATGTCGTCGTAGTTTTCGAACGCCATACCACATTCCTGACCCGACTGAACTTCTGCGACTTCATCTTTGAAGCGCTTCAGCGTTTTCAGCGTGCCTTCGTGGATCACAACGTTGTCGCGCAACAGGCGAACACCTGCAGAACGTCGCGCCACACCTTCGGTGACCAAACAACCCGCGACTTTACCAACATTGGATACTTTGAAGACCTCTTTGATCTCGGAGTAACCGATAAAGTTTTCGCGCACTTCCGCAGACAACAGACCCGAGGCCGCAGCTTTCACATCGTCCACAAGGTCATAGATCACAGAATAGTACCGGATCTCGACGCTCTTTTGGTTTGCCGTATTCCGGGCCGATGCGTTTGCACGCACGTTAAAGCCCATGATTGGCGCACCTGACGCCTCGGCCAGACCAACATCCGTTTCCGTGATGGCACCAACACCCGAGTGCAGCACGCGAACACGGACTTCATCGTTGCCGATTTTTTCCATCGCTTGAACGATTGCTTCGGCAGAACCCTGCACATCCGCTTTGACCAAGATTGGCAATTCCGACACGTTTTCATCTGCTTTGGCTTTCGCCAGCAACTGATCCAATGTCGTCGCCGCACCAGCAGCAGCCCGTTTGTCTTTGGCGGCTTGCTGACGATACTCGGCAATCTCACGCGCTTGCGCTTCGGTGTCGACCACGTTCAGAACATCGCCTGCTTCGGGTGTACCGTTCAGACCCAACACCTCAACAGGAACAGATGGACCGGCTTCTTTCACACGGTCGCCCTGATCGTTTTCCATCGCGCGGACTTTACCCCATTGTTCACCAACAACGAAGATATCGCCCTGTTTCAGCGTCCCGTTCTGAACCAGAACTGTGGCCACAGGTCCACGACCCACGTCCAACTTGGCTTCGATCACCGCACCAGACGCTGCACGCGTTGGGTTGGCCTTCAATTCCAAAAGCTCAGATTGCAGCGAAATCGCCTCAAGCAATTGCTCTAGACCAGTGCCATTGATGGCCGACACTTCAACATCCTGCACTTCGCCGGACATTTTTTCGACGATCACTTCATGCTGCAACAGATCCGTCCGCACTTTGTCAGGGTTTGCTGCCGGGCGGTCGATCTTGTTGATCGCCACAATCATCGGAACGTCAGCCGCTTTGGCGTGGTTAATCGCCTCGATCGTCTGAGGCATCACTGCGTCATCTGCAGCCACCACCAGAACAACGATGTCCGTCACTTGTGCACCGCGCGAGCGCATTGACGTAAACGCCGCGTGGCCCGGAGTATCCAAGAATGTCAGCTTCGCGTCGTCTTGCTCAACCTGATAGGCACCAATGTGCTGCGTAATTCCACCAGCTTCGCCAGCAACCACTTTCGCATTGCGGATTGCATCCAGCAAAGATGTCTTGCCGTGGTCAACGTGGCCCATGATGGTGATGACCGGGGGACGTGCCGCCAGATCGCCTTCATCATCTTCGACCGAGTCGATAACATCTTCAACATCCGCATCCGAAACACGTTGAACGTTGTGACCAAACTCTTCGATCAGCAGTTCCGCAGTATCAGCGTCGATGGATTGGTTCTGCGTCGCCATGATGCCGTTGTTCATCAACGCCTTCACAACATCCGCAACCCGTTCCGACATCCGGTTGGCCAATTCAGACACAACAATCGCTTCGGGCAGTTGTACTGTACGAACAACCTTTTCCCGCTCTTGTGTGCCGCCCATTGCTTTTTGACGGGCCCGTTCCTGTTTGCGCTTCATCGCAGCCATAGACCGCTGGCGACCACCTTCTGCACCAGACAACGCCTGGTTCAGTGTCAACTTACCACTGCGACGACCATCATCATTTCCCCGACCACGGGTGTTGCGTTGTTGTTCACGCTCCCGCTCATTTTTGCGCGGTGTTGCCGCTGGAACTGGTTTGTTCGCAGGGGATGGACGGCTTTGATTTTCTACGGGACGCGCCACCGCTTGCTGGGCTTCGGCTGCAGCCCGTTGGGCTGCCTCTTCCGCAGCTTTCTTCGCGTTGGCTTCTTCTTCCGCTTTCGCCTTCAGAGCTTCTTCGCGTTCCCGCTCTTCTCTCTCTTTGGCTTCAATTTCTGCACGGCGGCGTTCACGGTCTTCTGCGCGCGCCTTTTCTTCAGCCTGACGCTTCGCTGATTCCTCAACTTCGCGCACCTTGGCCGCTTGAACCGCTTTTAGACGACGCTCCATCTCGGCATCAGAAATGCCGGCTGGCCGTTTGGACGGGTCACCCAATGCAGGATTCATACCGGACGGTTTGCCCGCACCCGGTTTTGGCACCACCACGCGTTTGCGTTTGGTTTCAACCACCACATTTTTGGTCCGGCCATGGCTAAAGCTTTGCTTTACATTGCCGGGACGAGATCCGCCGCCCCGAAGACCAAGTGTTTTTTTGCCGTCGCTATCGCTCATAGAGACTATTTTCCTTCCCGACGGCCCTTGCCGTCATCGCTTACCGGGCGAAAACCCTTCAGCCGTCCCGCTTCCTCTACAACACGCTTACTGAGTCCACCAGAGGCGAGGGCCCCATGTATCACAGTTTGGCGTCCAAATGCCAATCCAAGCTCATCCGCTGATAGACAACCGATGTATTTGCCAAAATGCGGCGTAGAAAGCTTTGATTTTCCCCGCCCAGATCCATCGCTGGCTTGGATAAGCACCCAAGCCCGTTCCTGATCTAGCCAAGATTTTACTTTTTCGTATCCGGCCACTGCATCCGCGGATTTTCGTGCCAGTGAAATCATGTTCACAACACGCCGCGTCAGTTGCCGTTCTACTTCGTCCACCAAACCATCTGGAACCGTTACCGGTGCCTTGGCCCCACGGGCAAAGAGATTTTTCTTCACAGCTGTTTCAAGCGCATCCCGGTTCGAAGCAACATAAAAGCCTCGACCCGGAAGTTTGCTTGCAATGTCCGGAACAACTTGTCCTTCCGGACCAGCAACAAAGCGGATCAGCTCCGCTTTTGAGCGCACCTCACCTGTCGCAATGCATTTGCGTTCCGGACCGTGTTCTTGGTCCTTGGGTTGGCCACCGCGCCCCATGTCATCACCGAAAAGTGGAGGCCTATTCGGCCTCCGCCTCCTCTAGTTCGGCAGTGCCATCGTCTTCGCCTTCGGCCGCAGCCTCAAGTTCAGATGGATCCACCCAGCCCAGTAGTACCCGAGCAGTCATGACCATATGTTGCGCTTCCTCTAATGATACGTCGAACGGTTCCAGCAAACCATCGTCTTTGATGCGCTCGCCGTTGTCGGTTGTCCAGCCACCAGCCAGTTCCCAATCTGCACAAGTCGCAAAGTCTTCCAGCGTTTTCACACCATCTTTGACCAGTGCTTCCACCATTTGGGGGCTGAGGCCTTCGAATTCAATAAGGCTGTCTTCGGCACCCAATTCACGGGCCGCCGCCAACGCCTTGGCTGCTTGTGCTTCCAGATAGTCTTTGGCGCGCGCCTGCAATTCACTTGCCGTGGCTTCGTCTACCCCGTCAATGACCAACAATTCGTCGACCTCGACATAAGCAACCTCTTCCAAGTTGGTAAAGCCTTCGGCAACCAACAACTGGGCAAAGAATTCGTCCAGGTCCAGCGTGTCCATGAACAACTTGGTACGCAGTTCAAATTCGGCCTGACGACGGGCAGATTCTTCTGCCTCTGTCACAATGTCGATGTCCAAATTTGTCAGCTGAGACGCAAGACGCACGTTTTGACCTCGGCGGCCAATCGCAAGCGACAGCTGTTCTTCCGGAACAACCACTTCAATCTTGCCAGCTTCTTCGTCCAGAACAACCTTAGACACTTCTGCAGGTTGCAGCGCATTCACAAGGAACGTTGGCTGATCTTCATTCCACGGAATGATGTCGATTTTTTCACCCTGAAGCTCGTTCACCACGGCCTGAACCCGGCTACCGCGCATACCAACGCAAGCACCAACAGGGTCGATCGAGTTGTCATAGGAAATCACAGCAATCTTCGCGCGTGATCCGGGATCCCGAGCGACGGCTTTAATGTCGATGATACCGTCGTAAATTTCTGGCACTTCCATCTTGAACAGTTCCGCCATGAATTCTGGCGCTGTCCGGCTTAGGAAAATCTGCGGCCCACGCTGTTCGCGGCGCACGTCTTTGATGAAACACCGGATACGATCATTCGGCCGATAGCTTTCGCGGCCGATCTTTTCGTTGCGACGCAACACGCCCTCACCAGGGTTCAGATCGACAATCACGTTGCCATATTCTTCGCGCTTCACCAGCACGTTGATGATGGTGCCTGTCTTGTCTTTGTACTCTTCGAACTGCTTGTCGCGTTCAGCTTCGCGGACCTTTTGCAGAATAACCTGCTTGGCAGACTGCGCCGCGATGCGACCCATTTCAACGGGCGGAACTTCTTACACAAAAGTCTGACCGACTTCTGGATTTTCCATGTATTGCTTGGCCTGCTCGACCGTGAACTCAGCCTGATAATTCTCAAGCTCTTCTTCTTCGACAACAGTGCGCACGCGGGTAAAAGTTGCACGACCGGTTTTGCGGTCGATGCTGACACGAATGTCCATCTCAGCGCCATAGCGAGACTTTGCAGCCCGCGCGAGCGATTCTTCCATCGCTTCGATAACCAAGCCCGGCTCGATCATCTTTTCACGTGCAACTGCCTCGGCTGTCTGCAGCAACTCAAGCTGGTTTGCGGATGTAATGGCCATTAGGTGTCCTCCTCTGACCCGTCGTGTTCAATTTCGTCAAAGTCCG
Organism: uncultured Paracoccaceae bacterium; assembly: GCA_938038825.1. Classification (GTDB taxonomy): domain Bacteria; phylum Pseudomonadota; class Alphaproteobacteria; order Rhodobacterales; family Rhodobacteraceae; genus Aliishimia. The sequence goes on from CALHST010000150.1 coordinate 33,008, forward strand.
CTTCGTTGAGCGTCCCTGCAGCTTTGCGCTGCTTTAGCATTTCCTTGATCAGCTCATCTGTCAGCACCAATTTGGCATCGCTGAGCCAGTCGAATTTCAATCCCACAGTGCCTTCATCAATATTGATCAGCACTTCATCCCCATCGACGCCTGCCAACACACCTTTGAAGCGACGGCGCCCGTCGATCAAGTCTGCCGTTTCCATTTTGGCGTCATAACCTTCGTACTCAGCAAAGTCCTTCAACCTGGTTAACGGACGGTCAATACCAGGGGAAGACACTTCCAACGTATAAGCATCCAGAATGGGATCTTCCACATCCAGCGTGGCACTGATCATTGTGGACACTTTGGCGCAGTCATCGACCTCGATACCGCCGTCAGCTCTGTCCACCATCACCTGCAAAATCGGAGTCTTCCCACCCATCAAGCGCACGCGCACAAGTTCAAACCCCATGTCCTCGATCATCGGAGTGATGATTTCGGCCACACGGCGATCCATAGCAGCTTTGGCGATCAGGTCGTTGGACATGGTATCCTTGCAAGCACAAAAAAACGGGCGCGCGGCCCGTCGATATTTCCCGGTGGAGCGTCAGGTTTGGACCCCAGCGC
>CALHST010000151.1 GCA_938038825.1 uncultured Paracoccaceae bacterium
TCAATGCTCATCAACAAGATGATCACGTTCTTGCGGTTCAGAAAAAGCCCAAAGATGCCAATGACGAACAGCGTCGCCGCGACAGTGAGATAATGTTCCAGTCCGATCATCGGTCTTTCCTTCTTTGGCTCAAAGGGGTCATCCCTTAAGCTCAAACGCTTTCTTGTATTCCTGCATGCCCACGGCCAACGCCGCAGTTTGCCGGGCAAACCCGGTCAATGACGCTGACAGCGTATATGTTGGTGTCACCGCCACGTGCCTTACAGCCCCTGCCCCGGTTTGACGTCTTTGAGTTCCATTGCCATCGCCGGATCGCGGTACATCTGGGCCAGCACATCTTGGCGTTTCACGTCCACGCGGTGACGCAGTGTCAGCACAATTGCCCCCACCATGGCGACCAAAAGGATCAATCCAGACAGCTGGAACAGCAAGAAGTATTGATCATACAAGATCAGCCCCAAAGCGGCTGTGTTGTGTTGATCTGTTGGCGTCACTTGCGCGCGCAGACCTTCCGCAGCCTCGTTTGCTTCCCATGCGCCAAAGACCATGGTGAATTGCATCAGGATCACAATCCCGATCAGCAACGCCAGCGGCATGTAACGCGCCATTTCGGCCTTTAACTCGGCAAAATCCACATCCAGCATCATCACAACGAACAGGAACAGAACCGCGACGGCGCCGACGTAAACAATGATCAGCAACATCGCGACGAATTCCGCCCCAAGCAGCACAAACAGCCCCGCCGAAGATAAGAAGGACAGGATCAACCAAAGCACCGAATGCACTGGGTTGCGGCTGATCACAGTGAACAGCCCCCCTGCGATCACGCAGATGGCAAAAAGGTAGAATGCAAAAACGCTCATGTTGCGTCCTTTCCAGTCTCAAGCACGTCACGGGCCAATTCCATGCCCCGGGTCGTGGCGGGCAATCCCGCGAACAGGCTCATCTGAGTGATAGCCTCGTAAATCTGTTGATCCGTGGCCTCAGCCTCGATCAAGTGCCGCACAGTTTGACGAAAGGCGACCTCGTTTTGGGCACCCTGCATCGTAAGGCCAGCCAAAGTCAGCAAAAGACGCGTTTTGGCATCCAAACCATCTTCGTTGACCGCATTGCCGAACATGGTTTCCATCATGTCTTTCGGCATGGTGGGCCACAGCGCCTCGAACCCTTTAGGCGTAAACGCTTCCATCGCAGGAAAGGACTTCATCATGTCCTGAGCCTGCGCCATCATCGCCTCAAAAGGGTTCTTTGCATCACTCATCGGTACGGCGCGTCAATCTCAAGGTTGCGGGCAATTTCGGCTTCCCAACGGTCCCCATTGGCCAGCAGTTTTTCTTTGTCGTAAAACAGCTCTTCCCGGGTTTCGGTCGAAAACTCAAAATTCGGACCTTCGACAATGGCATCCACGGGGCAGGCTTCTTGGCAAAAACCGCAATAAATGCATTTCGTCATGTCGATGTCGTACCGTGTGGTCCGGCGCGACCCATCTTCGCGGGGTTCCGCATCAATGGTGATCGCCTGCGCCGGGCAAATCGCTTCGCACAGCTTGCACGCAATGCAGCGTTCCTCGCCATTTGGATAGCGACGCAGCACATGCTCACCCCGGAAACGTGGCGACAAGGGCCCCTTTTCATGCGGGTAGTTTAGCGTGGTCTTGGGTGCGAAGAAATACTTCAGACCCAGTTTCATGCCCTGCCAGAAATCCTGAAGAAGGAAGTACTTGGCCGCACGTGTGTAATCCATTTGGGTCATGTTTTATGCTCCCACTGTCCAGCGCGCGTAAACGCCCCAGAACCAACCGAATTTCGCTGCGAATGCGACGAAGACTACCCAGAACAAGGACATGGGCAGGAAGACTTTCCAACCGATGCGCATCAACTGGTCATAGCGATACCGCGGCGTAATCGCCTTTACCATCGCGAACAAGAAGAAGAAGAACGCCATCTTGGCAACCATCCAGAACACGCCATCCGGCAGGAACGGGATCGGCGACAACCAACCGCCAAAGAACAACAACGTGGTCAGCGCGCACATCAGGAAGATGGCGATATATTCACCTGCCATGAATAACAGGAATGGCGTGGACGAGTATTCCACCTGATAGCCTGCCACCAATTCCGATTCCGCTTCCGGAAGGTCAAATGGTGGGCGGTTTGTTTCCGCGAGGCAGCTGATAAAAAACAAGAAAACCATCGGAAAATGCGGCAACCAGTACCACGAGAACAGGCCAGCACCGCCATCTTGCGCGGCGACAATGGCTCCGAAATTCATGGAACCCGTGGACAGGATCACGCCAATGATGATCAGGCCAATGGAAACCTCATAAGAAATCATCTGCGCGGCCGACCGCAACGATCCCAGGAACGGGTATTTCGAGTTAGAGGCCCAACCGCCCATAATCACGCCATACACTTCCAACGATGAGATCGCGAAGACATAGAGGATCGCGACATTAATGTCGGACAGAACCCAACCCTCGTTGAACGGGATCACCGCCCACGCCACCATGGCCAACACAAAGGATGCAAGTGGGGCCAGCATGAATACAGTCCGGTCCGCACCGGCAGGCACAACCACTTCTTTGACGACATATTTCAAAGCATCTGCAACGGTTTGCAAAAGACCAAAGGCCCCAACAACGTTGGGCCCGCGCCGCATCTGAACAGCGGCCCAAATTTTGCGGTCCCCATAGACAAGGAACAGCAAGCTGATCATCACAAAGGCAACAACACCAAGCACTTGCGCCAGGATCGTCAGGCCAATACCGGCTGGGGTTAGCAAAAATTCAGACATGCTTTGCGTCCTTCATACCAGAGGTATTCCCTTTTCGCGGCAGTTCGCAGCCACCACTTCAGCATCCACTTTCGCAAGCCCGTCGGGCAAGCTGGGGGAAACAAGATACACGGCTTCCCCGTTCCATAATCCGTTGGCCTCATCCACTGACGTGGCCACGTGGCGTGCAAACCCGTACCCGCGTACCAGCGTGTAACCGGCCGCCGCGCATTCCGCATAATCCGATACGTCACGCGGCACCAGCGCATTGGTCATCGCCACGCGAAATCGCACCAAATCCCCATCCAGCAACTCTGTCTGAACACCGCGATAGTCTGGTATCAAACTCTCTGCGGTTGGGACTGGATCGCCGCACGCTGCCAGAGCAAAGGGAAGGATGGCCGTCACGTGCTTCACTCCGCCGCCAAAGCCTCGGTCCGGCGCGCCTTGGCGTTGGCCGACAGTTCCGCCATCAATTGGCTGGCCCGTGCAATCGGGTTTGTCAGATAGAAATCCTTGACCGTATTGGTAAAATCGCCTTTGGCGAGCTTGCCAGCTTTGACAGGCTGCCAGTCGTTTTCCGGAACCGTATCAATCTTCTTCAGATGCGGAACGTCTTTAACCAGCGCACTGCGCAACTGCGCCAAGCTGTCCCAAGGCTGCTGTGCGTCGATTTCCGCGGACAAGGCCCGCAAGATCGCCCAGTTTTCTTTCGCCTCGCCCGGTGCAAATCCAGCCCGCATCGCAAGCTGAGGACGCCCCTCGGTGTTCACAAACAATCCGTTTTCTTCGGTATAGGCTGCACTTGGCAGGATCACATCCGCACGGTGGGCGCCGCGATCCCCGTGAGAGCCTTGATAGATGACAAATGCCCCTGCCCCGATCTCAACTTCATCGGCACCAAGGTTATAGATCACATCTGCGCTTTCCGCAGGCATCATGCCATCGTCATTCACCGCACCCACATCCATCGCACCAACGCGCGCAGCGGCCGTGTGCAGAACCATGAATTTGGAATGACCCGCTTGGGCAAGCGTCATTGCCGTGCCCAGTACGGCCGCACCATCTTCGCCTTGCAA
>CALHST010000152.1 GCA_938038825.1 uncultured Paracoccaceae bacterium
TGCAAGGCGTCAGATGTGTTTATGGCAGCGGCGGCCTATCAAAAGCTGGCGGAGGCAACAGATGCGCCGATCCACCTTGGAATTACCGAGGCGGGCGGGCTGACTTCGGGCACGATCAAATCTGCGATTGGGCTGGGGAACTTGTTGTGGATGGGCATTGGCGACACGATCCGGGTGAGTCTGTCTGCGGACCCGGTGGAGGAGGTCAAGGTCGGCTATGAGATCCTGAAGTCACTTGGGTTGCGGCATCGCGGGGTGAATATCATTTCTTGCCCGTCCTGTGCGCGTCAGGGATTTGATGTGATCAAGACAGTGGAAGCGTTGGAGGATCGGCTGGAGCATATAAAGACGCCGATGAGCCTGTCGATTATTGGCTGTGTTGTGAATGGTCCGGGTGAAGCTTTGATGACAGATGTTGGCTGGACGGGGGGCGGATCCGGGCGCGGTATGGTGTATCTGGGTGGTGCAAAAAGCCACGCGATGGACAATGATAAGATGATCGAACACATTGTCGAACAGGTGGAGGCAAAGGCGGCAGAATTGGACGCAGCCGAAAAAGCGGCTGAGTAGGAACGGGGTCGGACGCTGTTTGCGCATACGCGCAAAGACGCCCCGCCCACCGTCCCTTAGGAGTCGTTGGTGCTGAGGGCGTTTTGAATATCTGAAAATGACACTGTTGTTTCGGGATATTGAAACGTTCCGGTCTGCAACAGCGTATCGGTCATGTGCAGCATCGCCCCATAGGCCGCGCGAGTGAGGGCAGATCCTGTGCTGATCCGGGCGACACCCAAATCCGCGAGGTCTTTCAATGAGAGACCCAGAGCGTTGTTCCCGATCAACACATTGACTGGCACATCTTTGGCAGCTGCCACAACGGCTTGGATTTGCGCGGCATCTTTGAGGCCAGGTGCAAAAACCACATCGGCGCCCGCCTGTGCAAAAGCGGCAATTCGGCGCAACACTTCGTCGAAGTTGGGTGCGCCGCTCAGCATGATTTCGGTGCGTGCTGTCAGAACCAGATTATGGTCTGCCTTGGCCGCGATTGCGGCGTCGATCCGGGCTAGTGCGTGATCAAAGGGAAAAATGTGACCCTGCGTATCCAGATCTTCGATGGATGCCCCGTCGAGAGACAGCTGACCCGCCTTGGCAATCGCATCTGCAGCGTCGCTTGGACGGTTGCCGCCACCATGTTCAAGATCCGCGTTGACGGGCAGGCCTGTGGCATCCGCCAAAGTTTTTGCGGCATGCAACATCTCGTCCAAAGACAAGCTGCCGTCCGTTTGGCCTTTGGCATAAGCCGCACCGGCGCTGGTGGACGCCAATGCCGCAAACCCTTGTGAGGCCAGAAGGCGCGCGCTTCCGGCATCCCATGGGTTCGGCATAACAAAGGGCGACCCGGGGATGTGAAGCGCGCGAAACGACATCAACTGCGTTTTTCGTTCACGATCTGAAGCAATTGATCATAAGGCAGGAAGCCCCGCAGCAACTCATCCTGCATCACAAATGTTGGTGTGCCGGAAATTTGCAAGCGTTGGGCCAAAGCGCGCGTCGCCTGAATTTCGGCAGTCACATCGGGGCTGTTCATCTGTATTTGAATAGCTTCACCATCCAGGCCCAAAGTGTTTGCGATGCGCAACAGAGCGGGCATGGAGATTTCGCCATCAAATTCCATTAAGGTGTCTGAGATGGTTTTGTATGAGTCACTGCCAGCGACTTGACGTGTGGCAATCGCAAAGCGCGAGGCCAACATGGATTGATCCCCCAAGATTGGGAATTCTTTGACCACAAGGCGAATATTCCCGTCTGTTTCCAGCAATTTGGCAATCTCAGGATGGGCCCGCCGACAAAAGCCGCAGCGATAGTCGAGGAATTCGACCAATGTCACATCGCCATCCGGGTTGCCGCCGACAAAGGAAAACCCATCGTTGAACAGGGCCTCTTGGTTGTCACTGACCAATGTCAGGTCTGATTGCGCCTGCAGTTCGGCTTGGCGTTGTTCCAAGACGGCGACAGCTTCCATGATAACTTGCGGATTTTGCAGCAAATACTCACGTACCGCCTCTCCGAACGCCGCGTGCTCGTCGGGCGTCATTGTTTTGAAGTCGAGTGCCGCGACTGGCGCTGCAAGGGTCAGGCACGTCAGGGCAGATGCGAGAAGGCGAAACATCAGCGTTTCCTTTTCTTAGAAAGTCTTTCCGAGGCATTGAGCACATCCTGAGCACGTTGCCAAGGACCAGTCCCACGGGATAGCAAATCTGATGCGCGTTTAGCGTGAATACCGGCAGTGTCCAAGCGACCACGCAGGGCATACCGTTCTGCAGTGACCAAAGCGGCCATGCCTTGTTGCCCCAGTTTGGCATAGGCTTGGGCCAAGTCACGCAACATACTGCCATCGCGATAGTCAATTGCGTTTGAGCGTTCCAAGTGGCCCACGGCGGCTTTCGCGTTCCCCGTGGCAAGAAGGGCGGCGCCCAAGCCGGACAGGATAAGCGGTTCGCGCGGTCCCAGTTTTGCGGCAGTGGAATAGGCACTGACGGCAGCGGAAAAGTTGCGGCTTTCCATTAAAATCTGCCCTTTGAGATCATAAAGGAAGGGATCATTGGGGCGCTGTTTTATGGCACGGTCGACAGCCCGTAGGGCCTTCTTGGTTTGGCTGTTCTTATGATAGGCCATTGCCTCGCGGATGGCTTTGACATCGCCGTATCCACTTTCGCCAGCGCGCCGCAGGGTCCATTTGCTGTTGCGCTTGAATGCTGTCAGTTTGCCTTTGACCCGGGTGAACCAATATTGCGTGGTCTGGTCGGCGGGTGGTTGTGGGTTGCCTGCGATTGAGGCTTCGATTGCGCGCACCCGGTCTCGGGACAACGGGTGAGAGCGCACGTATGGGTCTTGGCGGCGTTCATCCAAAACTTCCTGTCCCCGAAATATTTGCATGACTTCAAACAAGCCTTGGGTCGGGATTTTGGCGGACCGCAAATAGCGGATGGCCGTTGCATCTGCCGAACTTTCTTCGGCGCGGGTGTGTTTCAAGAACAAGCGGAGCGCTGAGTTCTGAGTGCCCAAAGCGACGGCGGTGGCTGCTTCGCCTGCACCCGCAGCGGCAGCAACAGCTGCAAGTGCGACCCCCAAACCAGCGGCGCTGCGCGCGGCGCGCAGATTAGTCAGGCGGCGGGTGAGATGCCCATTTGTGATATGGGCGGCCTCGTGTGCGATGATGCCCTGCAGTTGAGCGGCTGTGGTCAGTTTGGAAATCAGACCATAGTGGATAAAAATGGCATCCTGACTGACAATGAACGCGTTCAGCGTCGGATCATCAACAATCAGGATTTTCACGCGATTGGGGGACAATCCGGCAGCGCGCAGCACGGGACTGGCAATCTGTTTCAAAGCAAATTCTGCGTCGGCGTCGCGCAGCAGAGTGGTTGCTGTCGCGGCGTGAACCCAAGTCAGAAGGCAGACAAGAGCGGCGGTGACGATTGACGTCAGACGGGAAGCGCGGTGTAAGGCCATGCAGCAAGGGTAAACGGAGAGGCACAGTTTGCAATGCGGAAATCGATGCGCGGGGCTGTTGATCCCTTCATTGTGATGGATGTTATGGAAGCGGCCCGGCAGGCAGAGTCTTCGGGGCGCAACATTATCCATATGGAGGTGGGACAACCCGGAACGGGCGCGCCAAAAGGGGCGGCTGAGGCTGTGGCTCAGGCCGTCGGCAAAGATCCGCTGGGTTACACAGTGGCGTTGGGCTTGCCGGAATTACGGGCCCGGATCGCACAGCTTTATGGTGCGTGGTACAACGTGGATTTGGATCCAAGCCGGGTCATTGTCACGCCGGGCTCGTCCGGCGCGTTCTTGCTGGCGTTCACGGCGTTGTTTGATTCCGGGGATCGGGTGGGCATTGGCGCACCGGGGTATCCCAGTTATCGCCAAATTTTGAAAGCGCTCGGCTTGGACCCTGTGGTCATCGAAGCATCCGCAGACAACGGATATCAACTGGTTGGGGCGGATCTTGCGGGACAAAACCTGCAAGGATTGATGATGGCATCCCCAGCAAACCCTACGGGTACGATGTTGGATCGGACTCAGATGGGCGCGATTATGCAGGCCGCATCTGACGTCGGGGCTGCGTTTATCTCTGACGAGATTTATCACGGGATTGAATATGATCAAAAAGCAGTCAGTGCCTTGGAACTGCCGGGCGACGCCTATGTGATCAATTCATTCTCGAAGTATTTTTCCATGACTGGCTGGCGCGTTGGTTGGATGGTGGTCCCGGATGATCACGAGCGCATCATTGAGCGGATTGCCCAGAATATGTTCATCTGCGCGCCCCATGTGGCGCAAGTGGCGGCGTTGGCGGCGCTGGATTGCCCAGAGGAGCTGGACGCCAATATGCAAGTGTATCGCGCCAATCGCGCATTGATGTTGGCAGGTCTCGCGGCGGCTGGGTTTGATCAGATCGCACCACCGGATGGCGCGTTTTATGTCTATGCTGATGTGTCGGAATTCACGCAGGATAGCCGCGCATTTGCTGCTGAAATTTTGGAAGAGGCCGGTGTGGCCGTGACACCGGGCTTGGACTTTGATCCAAAGAGAGGCGGTCAATTCCTGCGATTTTCCTATGCACGCAGCACAGCGGATATTGAAGAGGGCTTGGCGCGACTTAAGCGCTTTATGGCCGCGCGCAGGTAACCGGTGCGGGCTGCGCCCGCGTGCGATTTTATTTTGCTCGGGCCGCAAGGGCCTTGGAGGGCGGTGCCCTCCAAACCTCCCGGCGTCTTTTGGGCGAAAGGCGCACGGAAAGGATTCCTTTTGGTGTTTGAGTGCAATAGGATCAGGGCAAAACAAGCCAGGGTGTGGCGATGAGCAGAGTATTCTTGAGTTTTGTATTATGGGCCGTCTTGGCCTGCGGATTGGCGGCGCAAGGATTGACCGGTTTGGCGCGGGCATTGCCCGAGGGATCTGTGTTGCAAGACCGCGCGGATGGCGTGGATCTTGTGTTGCAACTAAGCCAAGGCGTGCCGTACCGCGTGTTTACCGTGGACGCACCGCCGCGTCTGGTGATTGATTTTTCGGATGTGGATTTTTCTGGATTTTCAAAACACAGGTTGCTGGAGACTGTGCAGGGTGTGGCTGCTGTGCGGTTTGGAGGTTATCGTCCAGGCTGGTCACGGTTGGTCGCGGATTTGACGGAACCCATGATCGCGCAAGCCGTTGAAATGACTGTTGATCACGCAACCGGACAGGCGCAAGTGTCTATTGAGATGGTGCAGGTTTCCGCGCAAGCCTTTGCTGCAGCGTCTGGTGATCCAAACCCCCAATTTGGTACAAAGGATCCGGAGGTCACGACGTCCCCCAAATCTTCGGAATTTGCGGTTGTTCTTGATCCCGGTCATGGGGGCATTGACCCCGGCGCGCAACGCGATGGGCTTGTGGAAAAGGACATCGCTTTGGATTTCGCCCGAGTTGTGCAAGAGACGTTGCGCCGGGCTGGTGTGCGCGTGGTTTTGACCCGGGATGCAGATGTGTTTGTGAGCCTTGAGGGGCGCACGGCATTGGCCCATCGCGAACAGGCAGACGTGTTTGTGTCGCTTCATGCGGATGCGTTAAGCCAAGGTGGCGCGCGCGGGGCCACGGTATATACCCTATCCGAGGACGTGTCGGATGCGGCGTCCGCTTTGTTGGCAGAGCGTCATAATCGTTCGGACATATTGGCAGGGGTGGATCTGACCGGGGCAGATGACTTGGTCACCGGTGTTTTGCTGGATTTGGCAAGACAAGAAACGGAACCGCGCACGCATGCTTTGGCGCAGGCCATCATCACAGGCATGGACAATGCGGGCGGGCCGATGAATCGCAAGCCTTGGCGAAAGGCGGGATTTTCCGTTCTGAAGTCCGCGGATATTCCCAGTGTGCTGGTCGAAATCGGCTTTTTGTCTGACGCGCGGGATCGCAAGAATCTGGCGGATCCTGTTTGGCGCAGTGTGATCGCGGCAGGTTTGGCAGAGGCGATTTTGTCGTGGCGGGACACAGATGCCGCGCGCAAACAGTTGGTGCGACAGTAAAAAGTGATCGAAATGGGCACTTTGTTGCTTGTTTTTGGGGCTGCTTTTCTTTGACCCCTTGATCGCAGCGCTTTATAAAACACTCTATAACGAGCAGCTTTAGCCCAGTAAACGAGGCCCTATGTTTCGCTTCATCCTATCTTTTTTCGGCGGCATCTTCACAACAGCAACCATGGGGCTGTTCATGGCGGCCCTTGGTGTCAGCGCTATTTTCTATATCTATGGTCGTGACTTGCCGAGCCACGAAAGCCTGGCCCAATACGCGCCACCCACGATTAGCCGGATCTATTCAGGTCAAGGGCGCTTGATTGATGAATTCGCGCAGGAGCGGCGGCTGTTTGCCCCGATCGACACGATCCCGGATTTGGTGAAACAAGCGTTCGTGTCTGCGGAAGACAAGAATTTCTATACCCATAGCGGTTATGATTTGCGCGGTATCGCTGCTGCCGGGGTCGAAGCCGTGCGGTCACGTGGCCAAGACGTACGCGGGGCGTCGACCATTACCCAGCAGGTCATGAAAAACTTTTTGCTGTCCGGGGATCGTCAGGCCGAGCGGAAGATCAAAGAGATCATTTTGGCAAGCCGGATCGAAGATACACTGAGCAAAGATAAAATCTTAGAATTGTATCTGAACGAGATTTTCTTGGGACAGAACTCTTTTGGTGTTGCAGCCGCCTCGCAGACCTATTTTAACAAAACTTTGGATCAGTTGGAACCGCATGAGGCGGCGACCCTTGCGTCTTGGCCCAAAGCACCTTCGGATTTTCACCCAGTTCGCCGGAAGGATCGTTTGTTGTCGCGCCGGAATTTCGTCCTGAAAGAGATGATGGAGAACGGCTATATCACAGACGCAGTTTATGAAACTGAGCGTGTGAAGCCATTATTGTCAGTACAAAACGGGGATTTCGACAGCTTTAAGTCCGCGTTGCCACCACGGGATTACTTTACCGACGAAATTCGTCGGCAGTTGTCGCGCGACTTTGGGGAAGGGGAGTTCTTTACCGGGGGCATGACGGTCCGTGCGACCATCGATAATGAAATGCAGCCCATCGCGGCGCAAGCCTTGCAAAAACAGCTTGAGGACTACGATCGCGGGTTGGCCGAATGGCGGGGCAGTGGAAAAACATTGCCTGTAGAAACGCTTGAAGGGGACGCGTGGCGCGAGGCGCTGAGCAATGTGTCAATTGCGCGCGATATTGAATTGGGCGGCAAGTGGTATCCTGCTGTGGTGCTGGGTGTCGAAGAAAACCAATTGCGTATTGGCATTGAAGACATGGAAGAGACCGAGGCGGAGCCCCATGTTGTGCCGCGTCGCGATATTGCCTGGATCAAAGGTGATTTCTTTGAGAATTTTGAACCCGGTGATGTAGTGCATGTGCGCCGTATGACCGAAGGCGACAATGGTGAAGGGGCTTTTATTCGTTGGACCTTGCGCCAAGTGCCAGCAGTCCAGGGTGGCTTTGTCGCGATGGACGTGAACACGGGTCGTGTGCTTGCGATGCAGGGCGGTTTTTCCTATCAGAATTCGGTCTATAACCGGGCGACTCAAGCCAAACGCCAGCCAGGGTCGAGCTTTAAACCCTTTGTCTATGCTGCTGCCTTAGACAGTGGTTATTCGCCAGCCACCATTGTTGTGGATGCCCCAATTGAGATTGATACCCCACAAGGGTTGTGGCGCCCGCAAAACGCGTCGAAAAAGTTCTATGGCCCAACGCCTTTGCGCACTGGGATCGAACAATCGCGCAATTTGATGACCATCCGTTTGGCGCAAGAGATCGGGATTGATCTGGTGGGGGATTACGCAACCAAGTTTGGGGTCTATGATGACATGCGCCCGGTTTTGGCGAATGCACTGGGATCACAAGAAAGCACGTTGTATCAAATGGTTGCGGCTTATTCCATGTTTGCCAATGGTGGCGAACGGGTGGAGCCGACACTGGTGGATCGAATTCAGAACCGGTTCGGCGAGACGATTTATCGTCATGATCAGCGTATCTGTAACGACTGTCAGGTGGCTTCTTTAGAGGCCGGGCTTGGCCCACGGATTGTTTCAAACCGCGAACGGGTGATGGATCCGGTCACGGCCTATCAGCTGACATCGATGATGAAGGGGGTGGTGGATCGCGGAACTGCGTCAAAGGCGATCAATTTGCCGGTGCCGGTTGCAGGAAAAACTGGCACAACAAACGATGCGAAAGACGTGTGGTTCGTTGGGTTTTCATCCAATATCGCGGCCGGGTGTTACATCGGATATGACTCGCCCAAATCCATGGGACGCGGTGCGTCCGGGGGGGGCATGTGTGGGCCAGTGTTCCAGCGGTTCATGCAGAAGGCGGTTCAAAAGTACGGCGGCGGCAAATTTGCAGTGCCGCAGGACTGCGAATTCATCAATATCGACCGGTTCTCTGGCGCGCGCCTGAGTTCTGGTGCGGCAGGCAAAAACGTGGTGTCAGAATGTTTCCGGTTTGGTGAACAGCCGCTGTTTGGGATCACGTTTGATGGTGGCTTTGCTATTGGGTCGGATTTGCTTTTGTTTGACGAGGCAGGGGGTCGCGGTGGTGGCAAGCAGGTCACCACATCAACCGGCAGAAAAGCAGTTGTCGGACCAAAGTCGACATTGGGTAACCTGTCTTCGGGCGGGTTGTATTAAATCCGTTGGGTGACGCTATTTGCGCGCTGCGCAAAGGCGCCCCACCCACCGTCCCTTAGGGCATCTTGCTGTTGGGTGCTGTGTGTTCTATCACACGGAACGTATTCCTGATTTTATGAGGCGACCCTATGCGCGCAGAGACGCAAAACCTTGTGTCCGAGATTGAAAAATCGCTGGTTCTGTTGGGCCAGCGCATGGATATCGACACAGCGCAGCATCGGCTTGAGGAATTCAACGCGCGTGTTGAGGATCCCAATCTGTGGGATGATCCAGATGCGGCCCAGAAGCTGATGCGCGAACGGCAGGGCTTGGTTGATGCGATGGAAACGTACAACAAGATCAAGACGGATATGACCGACAATGTCGACTTGATCGAGCTTGGTGAGATGGAAGACGATACAAGCGTTGTTGAAGAGGCCGAGGCGGCGCTTAAGGTGTTGTCCAAGATCGCAGCGAAGAAAGAATTGGAAGCGTTGCTGAATGGTGAAGCCGACAGCAATGACACGTTCTTGGAGATCAATTCAGGCGCGGGTGGTACCGAAAGCTGCGATTGGGCGTCTATGCTGGCGCGCATGTATGTGCGGTGGGCCGAGAAAAAAGGGTATTCCGTTGAGCTTCAGTCCGAACAGGGCGGTGAAGAAGCAGGTATCAAATCGGCTGCGTACAAGATCAGTGGTCACAATGCCTATGGCTGGTTGAAGTCGGAAAGCGGTGTGCATCGTTTGGTGCGAATTTCACCGTTTGACAGCGCGGCCAAGCGGCACACATCGTTCACGTCGGTGAAAGTGTATCCGGTGGTGGATGATAACATCGAGATCGAGGTGAACCCGTCAGACATTCGGATTGATACCTATCGGTCGTCCGGGGCGGGTGGTCAGCACGTGAACACCACGGATTCGGCTGTTCGGATCACCCACATGCCCACAGGTATTGTGACAACGTCTTCGCAGAAGTCCCAACACCAGAACCGGGACATCGCAATGAAGGCCTTGAAATCACGTCTGTACCAAATGGAGTTGGACAAACGCTCTGCCTTAGTCAACGAAGTACATGAGAGTGCCGGGGACGCTGGATGGGGTAACCAAATCCGGTCCTATGTTTTGCAGCCTTACCAGATGGTAAAAGACCTGCGGACCAACTTTGAAACATCCGACACCAAGGGTGTTTTGGACGGTGATTTGGACGAGCTGATGGCTGCAACATTGGCGATGGATGTATCCGGCAAGTCGCGCGCAGAGGCGCAAGGCGAATAAGGTTCGCGCGCGTTTACAGGCTTGTCTTATCTGTGAAGCGCGCTGGTGCTCACACGTTTCCGGTAGAATCGCGGATTATGAGCTGCGATGGGAGGTTAAGGGCGCGGGGGCGGTCGCCTATTTCTATCCAGTTGTGCAAGGCTTCCGCCGTACTGCGGCCCATGTCATCAAGGGGAAGGCGCACGCTGGTCAATGCGGGGGAGGTTGTGCGCGATGCGGGCAAGTCCTCCATTCCGATCAAAGACATATCCGTCGGGACCTTGACGCCGATGGACTGAAGCCCAAAGAGTGCACCAAGGGCGAGCACGTCGGACACGCATAATAATGCGGTGACCCCCAAATCCTTTTGGATAATTTCTTGTGCGCAGTCTGCTGCGTCTTCGTACAGAAGGTCTCGTTCGATAAAGATCGCTTCTTCGGGTACTTTTTCTTTGAGCGCGTTGACCCGCGCCAAGGTTCGGTCGTTTGTCTCAAGCGGGCCGTGTAGAATGGCGATCTTTCGGTGGCCAAAGTCCAGCAAGTGATCCAGCGCCATCAGGGCGATGGCAGTATTGTCATATCCGATGGTCGGTAAGTCGTGATCTGGCGCGAAATAGGACGTTGCGATCACTGGCAGTGACCTGCGCCGCACAGCCTGTTCAAAGGCTTGGCTGTGCGTGATGCCAGATACGATCAACCCTTCGATCCCCACATTCATCATGTCTTCGGCGCGCTTGGCTTCGATCTCTGGATCGCCACCCGTAGTTGCCACCAACAAGGACAATCCGCGTTCTGACAAACCTTCTTCCAATGCATGTAAGTAGCGCGCAAAAATCGCATGATCCAATGTGGGGACCAACGCGCCCACCATATAGGTCCGTCCGCTGTTGATGGCCCGCGCCGATGGGCTTGGCACAAACTGCAATGCATCTACTGACGCCTCGACTTTTTGGCGGGTTTCGACCGAGACAGGACTGGTTCCGTTCAAGACCCTTGAAACTGTCGCGACAGAAACTCCCGCATGGCGGGCAACGTCGCGCATATTGCTTCTTGGTTTTGCGGAATGATGAGGCATAAACCTACTTTCACGATTAATCGGAAGAGAGCAACAGAGTATTTCTTGACATATGAAACTGGTTACACATGCTACGAAACTAGTTTCATAATAGAATCTCAGGTAAATGACTTCGTGTTGAACCAAACGACCATCCGCGACTTTACGAACATGGGGCATCACGCTCTGGGGCGCAATTTCGCGGGATTCCAGGGCATCGACGCGCCTGACCGCCATGTTCTGCAACCGCGCGGATGTCTACGGCTTGCCCTCAGCGAAGGGGACGTCCTTCAGATTGGTGCCTATGACGTGCGCGATGGAATCGCTCTTGCGGCTTTTGGCAATGGCGGCGAACGGATCGAGGCGCAATTTGGGTTGCCACCTGTCAGCCCGCTTGAGATGACTGAATTTGATCATGGTCCACTGACCGGCTGGCTGCGCAGCATGGGCAGTGAGGTCGGGACAACAATCGCGGCGACTCATGTGGATGCGCTCGACGAACCGTTGATCTTGCGCGCACCGCAATCCTGCGAATTGGCCATCATTTTACCGCTGACATATGATCACCTCGTCACGGGCAAAACCATTGATACAGTGGAAGTGCGGGTGCAACGCAGGGCAGGTGGGCTCAGTTTGCCAGAGCCTTTGGGTGATATCCGTGACGAATTCACGGTCGACCGTGCCACGGCGCGCGCTTATGAGCTGCACAAGGGTGAAACGCTGCAAATCATTGATGTGATGGGGCAGCAATGCTCGGATTTTCAGGCCTTTCGAACGGCAGGTCTGGATGCTGGTGCCGAGTGGATGATCGACGGGACAACCACGCGCTCAATGGTGCGGCGTGCCTTTCCGGGGCCGGGCCTTTTTGACAAATTCTATGACGGAACACTGGCGCCTATGTTGCAGGTCATGCAGGACACATGCGGGCGGCATGATACATTCGGATTGGCCTGCACGGCGCGCGGTTATGAAGAACGGGGTTTTCCGGGCCATGTAAATTGTTCTGACAATATCTCGCATGCAGTTTCGCCTTATGGCGTGCAGGCGCGTGCAGGCTGGCCTGCGATCAACTTCTTTTGGAACACGTGGATCGACCACCACCATCACCTGCAAACGGCGGAATCCTGGTCGCGTCCGGGCGACTATGTGGCGATGACAGCTTTGGATGATCTGGTGTGCGTCTCAACAGCCTGCCCAGATGACATTGATCCGATCAATGGATGGAACCCGACAGACGTGCATGTGCGCATCTATCACCCCGAGACAAAAATCACGCGGGCCATTGCGTACCGCAAGAAAGAAGACGCGCCGATGCAAATCTCGCAAAATTCCGCATTTCATGAGCGTCTGTCACCGCTGACGGACAATTTTGCGCCCGCGCGCGATCTTTGGGCGCCAGTATCTTTTCCAAGCTATGGAACGCATGGAGAATATTGGGCATGCCGCGAGGCCGCGACGCTGCAAGACATGAGCGGTTTGCGCAAATTTGACGTGATTGGCCCGGATGCAGAAAAGTTGTTACAGCTGGCGATGACCCGCGACATCTCCAAGTTGGCCGTCTGGCGTGGCACCTATGCGCTGATGTGCGACGTGAGCGGCGAAGTGATCGACGACGGAACATTGTTCCGGATGTCAGATCATCTGTTCCGGTGGTGCTGCGGATCCGAGGAAAGCGGCACCTGGCTGACTAAACTGGCGGCGCAAAACGATCTTCAGGTGCGCATCCATGATCTGCAGGGCGCGTTGCCCAATCTTGCGCTTCAGGGGCCTAAGTCCCGGGATATCCTGCGCAAAGTGTTGTTTACGCAGCCGCATGTGCCCAATCTGGATCAATTGAAATGGTTTGGGGCCACTGTTGGGCGGCTGAATGATCGCGAAGGGGTTCCCTTCATGCTGACTCGCAGTGGTTACACTGGCGAATTGGGCTACGAGCTGTTTTGCTCTCGCGACGGGGCCGTGCCTCTTTGGGACGCGCTGATGGAAGCTGGCGCTGAATTTGGCCTAAAGCCCATGGGGTCTGCTGCGCTTGATATCATCCGGATCGAAGCAGGCTTGGCAGCGGCGGGTGCCGAATTTACAGCTGGTGCTGATGCGTTCGAGGCGGGTCTTGGTTTTGCGGTGGATCTGAAGAAAGAAACATTTGTCGGACGTGAGGCGCTTAGTCGCAACGCGCAAGCCCCGCGCAAAAAACTGGTCGGCTTGCATTTCCAAAGCGACGATGTGCCGGTGCCAGGCTCACCCGTTTACAAAGGCGAACGGCAAATCGGGGAAATAACCTCTGCCACCAAATCCCCCATGTTGGGCCATGCCATTGCGATGGCCCGTTTGTCAGTCGAACACGCTTCGCCTGACACTGAAATTGAAGTCGGTCTGCTTGACGGGCGCATGAAGCGATTGCACGCAATCGTTGTTCCGGTGCCCTTCTTTGACCCAAAAAGAGAAAGGGCGCGTGCATGAGTGTCGTAGAGCTCGAAAACGTCTGGAAAGTCTTTGGTGAGAAATCATCCGAAGCCATGGCTGCGATCGGATCCGAAGGGATCGGTAAGGCAGAAGTATTGGAAAGGTTTGGTGCCGTTGTTGGCGTTAAAGACGCGTCGTTCAAGGTAGAGAAGGGCGAGATATTTTGCCTGATGGGATTGTCGGGATCCGGCAAATCCACGCTGGTGCGCCACATCAACCGATTGATTGAACCGACAGCGGGCACTATCCGCATTATGGGCGACGACATCGGTGCGATGAAAACCGAAGAGCTGCGCGCCACCCGTGCTGACAAGATCGGCATGGTGTTCCAGAACATGGCGCTGTTGCCGCACCGGTCCGTGCGCGACAATATCGGGTTCGCTCTCGAATTGCGTGGGGTTGATGGATACACCCGCGCGCAGGCTGCGGATCGGGCATTGGAAACCGTGTCGCTGCATGGGTATGGCGACAGGTTGCCATCAGAATTATCGGGCGGGATGCAACAGCGCGTCGGACTGGCCCGCGCATTGGCTGCAGACCCTGAAATCCTGTTGATGGACGAGCCCTTTTCGGCGCTTGACCCGCTGATCCGACGCAACTTGCAGGACGAATTCCTTGGGCTCAGCCAAAACCTGAATAAAACGACTGTTTTCATCACACACGATCTGGACGAAGCCATTCGTATGGGTGACCGCATCGGAATTATGAAAGATGGCGAGATTGTTCAAATCGGGACAGCCGAGGACATCGTGACAGCGCCCGTGGATGACTATGTGGCCGACTTCGTGGCGGGCATTTCGCGTCTGAAACTTGTTTCCGCGGCCAAGATCATGACCGGAGTGGACGAATTCAACGCAAACAATGCAGGCGTTGATCTGTCGAATGGCTGTCCCGAAGCGGCACCGGATGATGATCTTGATACGCTGGTTGGTCTCAGCACCGGCTCTGACAAACCCGTCCTGATCAAATCAGACGGTGCGGTCGTTGGGATTGTGACAAAAGACACGCTGCTGCGTGGATTGCAGGGAGGGGCCGAGGCATGAGTGGCGCAGAGCAACGTGAAATTGATGATCGTGACGTTTCAATCGAAACGTTTGTGGAACAGGCGGATCCCTATTACGCCCCGATCTTTGAAAAGGTTCAGCGCGGCAGCTTGCCGCGGTGGCACCAGAATATTTGGGCGTTGATTGTCCCGTGGGGCTGGGCTGCGGTTCGCGGTGTCTGGCTTTTGTTCTGGGTGTCCCTTGCCATTGATGTGCTGGCACTTGTTTGCCTGATGCAAGTCATTAAGTTTTCGCCCCTTTTGGCTGAAGCGCAGCTTGATGCTGCGTCCAACTCCACACTGGTGGCACGGTATTCCACATGGGTGACAACCTATAGCTGGGCCGCAGCGCTCCTGTTCATCGGCGGACGTCTTTGGATGGGAAGCAGCGCAAACCGTTGGTATTTCTCGCAATATTCGCGTTGGCGGATTGATCAAGCGGTGCCAAGCGGCGTGAGCATGAAACGGTTGATCATTGGTTTGGTCGTCGTTGCGATCGTCGCACCTTTGACCACATACCGCGCAACGCAACTGCGTCTGGACGAACGCGCCTGTTTCAACCAAATGCGCGCTGGCGAAGCCGTAGAACAGTTGCTGCCTGCCTATGGTGCGGGTGATGTCACGTCTCTTATGGGCTCCATGGATACGCAAATCTCGGATATGCAGTCCCGATTTGATGCGTTGGATGCGATCACCAATCGATCCGAAGCTCAGAACACCGATCGCAGCCAATTGCGCCGTGAACTGCGCGATCTGGTGCGCGAGCGCGAGCAAGTGGGTGATTTCCAGACAATCTCGGCTGTTGATCGGTTTGATTGTGCCTTCATCGACGATTTCCCCACTTTGGCGCGTCTTGATCCGCCTGCGGACATTACGTATCGCCGCGTCGCAGATGAAGAGGCGATTGCTGCGGGTGTTGAAGGTGCCACCAAAGTCATCACACAGGTGAAAGACCCGGTCGAAGGCCGTAAAGTCACCATCTTTACCTACTCAGCAGAAAGCATCGATATCGGCATCAACAAGTTGCGTGCGCAATATGCCGGGTTCTTTGACGCGATGACGAGCGTTCTGCGCCAGTCACTGATCCGCGTGGAAGTGGCCTTTATGCAAACGCCTTGGCCTGTGGTCGCGTTCCTTTTCCTTGCGCTCAGCTGGGCGTTTGCGGGCCACGGCACGACAGTCTTTGTGGCCGCATCTCTGGGGTTTTTGGCCCTGTTCGAACTGTGGCAGATCGCGATGCAAACAATGGCGCTGGTGGTCGTCTCGACAGCCGTTTGCGTCTTTGTCGGGTTGCCTGTTGGCATTTGGATGGCCAAGAACAAATGGTTCCGATGGATTACCGAGCCGATCCTGGACGTGATGCAAACGATCCCCTCGCTCAGCTATCTTGTGCCTGCCGTTGCCTTCTTTGGCATCTCGCAGCCCCCTGCGGTGCTGGCCACAGTGATCTTTGCGATGCCGCCAATGATCAAGCTGACGGCACTGGGTATCCTTCAAGTTCCGGAAAGCACGAAAGAAGCGGCCCTTGCCTTTGGCGCATCTGAACGGCAGCTTTTGCGCAAGGTTGAATTGCCCATGTCGATCCCATCAATCATGGCCGGTTTGAACCAAACCATCATGTTGGCCTTGTCGATGGCGACCATTTCGGCCTTTATTGGTGCCGAAGGGCTTGGCGCGATTGTGACCTCGGCGCTTGGTGATGCGAATGCAGGCAAGGGTCTTCTTGCGGGTATTGCCATCGCACTTGTCGCGATGATGATTGACCGTATTCTGAAGGGTATCCGAAACTCCTTCAGCCGAATCTAACTCAACACTCAAGTTCAAAATCAACGGGAGAAACCAAATGAACATGTTGAAAGCAACGGCGCTGACAAGCGCACTGGCCCTGATGGCCGCAGGCGCATCCGCGCAGGAAAAAGTGACGTTTTCTGATCTAAGCTGGAATGGCGCACAGGCCATCGGCCACGTGTTGTCGACCATCATCGAAACCGAAATGGGTGGCGATGCGGAAATCGTTTCCGGCATGAACCAAGCGGCTGTTATCATGGCTGGCATGGACAAAGGCGACGGCTCTATCGATGTCTTCACCGACATGTGGATGCCAAACCAGCAAGCGCTGTGGGACGAGTATATCGACGGCAACCAGACAGTGAAAACCAACAAGCCGTACAACGGCACGTCCAACATCTATGTGCCAAGCTATATGGCAGACAAAGTGTCTTCGATCGAAGATCTGAAAAACCCCGAGATTGCTGCAATGTTCGACACGGACGGCAACGGCAAGGGCGAATATTGGGCTGGTGACGTGACATGGGCGTCCACCAAGCGCTGGCAGATCAAGTTCAAATCCTATGGTCTGGATGGCCTGTGGGAGCCAAACATCGTATCTGCGGACACATTCAAAGCGGGTCTGGAAGCAGCCTATACGTCTGGCAAGCCACAGTTGTTCTACTATTGGACACCTGAAGCGATCCACGTGAAGTATGATCTGACAGCTTTGGACGAGCCTGGGCGGTCTGACGGTTGCGAAAGCGTTGATCTGGATGCGGAAGATTGGCTGGAAGTGTCCGAGTTCAACTGCGTGATCGCGTCCAACGAAATCTTCGTGGCGTATTCGAAATCACTGGAAGAACGTAACCCGGCAGCGGCCAAAATGTTGTCAAACGTTCAGTTCTCTGGCAACGAGATCAACGGTTGGATCGTTGAGATGTTCGAAAACAAGCGTGACCCACGTGAAGTTGCGGAAGACTGGATCGCGGACAACAAAGAAACCGTGCAATCCTGGATCAACGGCTAATCTGTCGATTGATTTGAAATGATTATGCCGCGGTTTCTTCACCGCGGCATAATTTTTTTTAAGCGGTAGGCCGAAACGCCAACGCGCTGGGAAAGCGCTGCGGCGTCTTGTTTTTGACGCGCTGCACATCCGATGCAAAACCTCTCATCGTCCGCCTGTTGTCTGGGCATCCCCCCATGACGGATAGAAGAATTTTCAAAATGCCGCATTGCAGCTGGCGCACACCCGCGTAACGTGCCGCCATGGCTTTTGTGATTTCTGAATCGACTCCGGTGACGTATCCCGGACCTCTTCCGCAGGCGGCGGATGTTGTGGTGATCGGCGGCGGTATCATCGGTGTGTGTACGGCGCTGTTTCTTGCGCGGGCAGGGCAGAGCGTCGTTTTGTGCGAAAAGGGGCGCATCGCAGGGGAGCAATCTTCGCGCAATTGGGGGTGGATCCGACAAACGGGTCGCGACCCGGACGAAATTCCTATTTCCGCCGAGGCCAATCGCATTTGGCTGGAGCTTGCCAATGAAACCAATGTGGACATTGGTCTGCGCCAAGTTGGCATCAGCTATTTGGCCAACTCAGACGCGGACTTTGCGCAATACCAAGATTGGTTGATCCATGCCAAGGCACACGGCTTGGACAGTCGCATGATGTCCAAGACAGAAGTCGCCGCGATGAACCCCAATATTTCGCGCAGCTTTGCGGGGGCTTTGCACACAGCCAGTGATATGCGGGCAGAGCCTTGGGTGGCGGTGCCTGCTTTGGCGGGCATTGCGCTGCGCGAAGGTGCGACACTGATTGAAAACTGTGCTGTGCGTGTTCTGGAAACTCGCAGCGGCGCGATTACAGGCGTCGTGACAGAGTCCGGAACCATCCAAACCAATCGCGTGGTTGTCGCGGGCGGGGCTTGGTCGTCCCTTTTCTTGCGACGACATGGGGTCGAGATCCCTCAGCTTTCAGTGCGCGCATCGGTCTGTGCCACGCAAGCACTTCCCAATATTGGGGACAGCGGCAGTTCGGATTCCGATGTTGCGTGGCGGCGTCGCGATGACGGGGGATACACATTGGCGGCAGGTGGCTTTCACGAGCTGTTTGTCGGCCCAGACGCGTTTCGCGCGGTTCCAAGCTACGTCAATCAATTAAAGTCGGATCCCTTTGGACGCCGTTATCTTGCGATGGCCCCTAAGGGTTATCCCGACGCGTGGGGCACGCCCCGCAATTGGGGTGCCGAGGATGTCAGCCCCTTTGAAAAGCTCCGGGTGTTGGATCCGTCCCCGAACATGAAAAAGCTGCGGCAGGTGGCGCAATCCTTTTCTGACCTGTTCCCCTCGATCGGCCCTGTAACAATTGCCAAAGCGTGGGGCGGGATGATCGACACAATGCCCGACGAGGTGCCAGTGGTCGATGAAACGCCAAATATTCGGGGACTTTTCGTGGGAACAGGCTTTTCTGGCCACGGCTTTGGAATTGGTCCCGGTATGGGGCGCGTTCTGGCAGACCTTGCCATGGGGCGCGATCCGGGTCACGATTTGACTCGTTTTCGTATTGGGCGGTTCTCGGATGGATCCGAGATCACAACTGGCCAAGCTCTTTAACATTTCAGGAGACCTATCATGCCCGTCAAAAACCGTTTCGCGGAACTGCACGATGAAGTCACCGCATGGCGGCGTGACATTCACGAACACCCCGAAATTCTGTTCGAAACGCACCGGACTTCGGCGTTGGTGGCCGAAAAGTTGCGTGAATTTGGCTGTGATGAGGTGGTCGAAGGGATCGGACGGACCGGAGTCGTTGGTGTGATCAAAGGCAAGTCCGACACATCTGGCAAAGTGATTGGTCTGCGTGCAGATATGGATGCACTGCCGATCCACGAACAAACCGGGCTGGACTATGCCTCCAAAACGCCCGAGGCGATGCATGCTTGTGGGCATGATGGTCACACAGCCATGTTGTTGGGTGCGGCGAAATACTTGGCCGAGACGCGCAACTTTGATGGCACCACAGTGGTGATTTTCCAACCCGCCGAAGAAGGCGGCGGCGGTGGACGCGAGATGTGCGAAGACGGCATGATGGATCGTTGGAACATCCAAGAGGTCTATGGCATGCACAACTGGCCGGGCAAACCAACGGGATCTTTTGCGATCCGGTCTGGCCCGTTTTTTGCAGCAACAGATATTCTTGAGATCGAATTCGAAGGTCTGGGCGGGCACGCGGCAAAACCTCAGGAAACTGTGGACACAACGTTGATGGCCGCCCAAGCGGTGACAGCAATCCAGTCGATTGTCAGCCGTAACGCAGATCCCATCGACCGGATTGTGGTGTCGATTACCTCTTTCGAGACATCCTCCAAGGCATTCAACGTGATCCCGCAGAAAGTGTTCCTAAAAGGCACTGTGCGTACCATGTCGCCGGAAATGCGGGATCTCGCGGAAAAACGCATTGGCGAGATTTGCAACGGAATGGCGGCCACCTTTGGGGGAACTGCCACGCTGAAATACAATCGCAATTACCCGGTCATGGAAAACCACGACGAACAAACGGAATTTGCAGCAGACGTTGCGCGCAGTGTGAGCGGTGATTGCGAAGAAGCGCCCCTTGTCATGGGCGGGGAAGACTTTGCCTTTATGCTGGAAGAACGTCCCGGTGCGTACATCCTTGTGGGCAATGGCGACACAGCGGCGGTGCACCACCCGGAATACAACTTCAATGACGATGCCATTCCTGCGGGTTGCAGTTGGTGGGCGGGCGTTGTGGAACAACGTATGCCAGCGGCGAACTGACCTTAGGTTCCGGAAAGCAGGTCGCGGTACACAGATGTGATCGCGGCCGCTTCTTTTGTGATACTGAAATGTTCCGTCGCGCGGCTGCGGGATGCGGCGGACCATTGTGCGTGAAGCCGAAGGTCTTGCAGGACTGTGTCCGCGGCGTCGGCTATGGCAGCGGTATCTTCGATATCGACCAAGCGCCCTGTTTCGCCGTCTTTGATCAAATCCTCAAATGCGCCGACACGCGTCGCAATTGCGGGCACGGCGCACGACATCGCCTCGAGAGGGGTGAGGCCGAAACCTTCCCACCGTTGGGGCGCAATATAAAGATCCAAGGCTTGGAAATACCCGGTGATCTGAAAATCCGGGGCTTCGGGCAAAAACAGGATCCGATCCGCCAATCCGGCGTCATAGGCCTGTTGCTTTAAGCCATCCAAAAAGGCTTGGTCCTTGTCCGCGACCCCCCCCATCATGACAGCCACCACACGGGGATGTTTGGGCAAAACCCGCACCATGGCGTCGATGAAGATATCGTTGCCTTTTTGTGGTCGGATCCGGCCAAAGCACCCAATCAAGGGACCAGATGCAGGCAGCCCAAGAGACGCACGCAAGGCGGATTTGTCCGGGACTGGGTGAAAAACATCTGTGTCGATCCCATGATGAATGACATGGTGCGGCACCTCT
This sequence comes from uncultured Paracoccaceae bacterium, assembly GCA_938038825.1. GTDB lineage: Bacteria > Pseudomonadota > Alphaproteobacteria > Rhodobacterales > Rhodobacteraceae > Aliishimia. The sequence continues at coordinate 20,738 of CALHST010000152.1, forward strand.
AGGTATTGCGCCGACTTGGCCGAGGTCGCAATCACATGGTCCATTTGGCGCAACAGCCATTTGGTATACCCCGAATGATCGCGCTGCGCGGCAGACGTGAACAGCAGTTTCAGCTTTTTGCGCAAAACATGCTTCAGGACGATCCCCACCAGCATTTCTGAATTGCGCCGTGCGTGCCAAACACGATGCCCGGACGGCCCGCGCGCGGACATGGTCAGAAGTTTGGCAAACGGCACTTGTGGTACATCATCTGGCAGACGGGATTTGGGGCCACTGGTGACGATGCCGATACTGCGCGCCTGAATGGGTACAAGGCGGATGACCGTAGACGACACGCCGCTCATCCGTTTTTTGAAATTGGGGGCAATGACGTCGATTTCAGACAGGTCAGGCATCGGTCAGCTCAAGTGCATGGATCAGATCTGTCGCTATTTCATCCAGCGCACCGGTTTGTCCATCGCAAAAATCGCGCGCGGCCTGTTTGGCGCTGTTCAGGGCCGCCTTGTCCGTCAGCCACAATGTGACTTGGGCGCAAAGCGAACCCGCATCATGCACATAGGTGACACCACCCGCAGCGATCATCGCATCAAACGTGTCCTGAAAGTTGGTCACATGCGTGCCGGAACACACAGCACTGTCGGTTAAGGCCGGTTCAAACGGATTATGCCCGCCAATAGGTTTGAAAGAGCCCCCCAAGAAGACCACATCCGTCAGAGCGTACCAGGTGCCCAGCTCTCCGACAGTATCGGCAAGGAACACAGGCCCATCAGGAAGCGCAGATTGCGCGCGGCGCGGGGCGGCCCATCCGTGACCTTTGATGAGAGAGACCACATCCGAACTGCGTTCCGGGTGACGGGGGACAAGGATCAAGCACAGATCAGG
>CALHST010000153.1 GCA_938038825.1 uncultured Paracoccaceae bacterium
GTATCTTGATTGCACCGGGTGTGTCCTTGTCTGAACAGCTTTTCAGGGATGATCGCTGGGAGAATATTCGCATTGGTCCTCTTGACCCGTTGGGGCCAAAATTTATCCTGAACGCACCAGACCCCGGCACGTTTGCTTTCACCGAAACGATCATCCACGATGCGGATCCCGACGCCAGTGAATTGGTGATTTATGGTGCGCAGTTCCAAGGTCCTTGGGATAGCACAACGGAAACGGGGAAATCACTGAACCCCTTCTATCATAGCAAGTTTACACAAGGGGCACCGGGTGGTGTGTATTCTTTTGTGTTGTCAGACTGTGACTTTAACGGCTGGAACATGGTGAACCCCCCACGCGTTTCTGGTACGGATGTTGCGCTGCAAGTTATCCACGAATGTACGATTACCAATTGGCAAAACTACGGCGCCCAAGGATCAACCGCACGGCGTTCCGCTGCGTTTCTGGGGTGTTCCATTTTTCAACATCCAGACGCGTTGTCTGGGGGTGCGAAGAACCAGCTTTATAACAACCACGGGCCGATCCGGGATTTCGGCAGTCTTGGGCAGGTCCTGATCGTATCGGCCTGTGATCTGTTTTCGCGCAATGGATGGTTCCCCGGAGCGGGCGGCACAGATCTGCAACCTGCCTTGCGCCTCAACACCAATGGTATAACCGGGGCTGAGGCGTTTGTTGATCGGCTCTGTGCCGAAGGTCCGATTGACCTGACCGAACAAAACAGCACACGCGTTGATGTGGCGATGAATGCTGTGTTTGACAAACTTCTGACAATTCGCGGGTCCAAAGGCATGTTTGAGGTGCTGAACCTGACTTATGGGGGTGTCACAGTGCGCAACTGGCTGGCGGTGCAATTGGATGCGCCTGTTGGCGCGCGCAATCTTGGCGGGTTTGTCCACATTGATACGCGCGACACCAACGCAGAGGGGCTTGCTTCTCCGGTCGAGTTTCACAACATCACAGCCTTGGATCTGCGAACGGACGCCAACGCAAACAATGCCAATTTCGTGTTTTCAACACAGACAACAGATGCAGATGGGCCTTTCCAGAACCTATTGGAAGAAAACATCATCCTGCATCAGCCGCATCGCACGGGTGTGACCAATGGAAGTGCCCCAATTGACATAACGACGATCTTTGCGGGCGTGGTCTCTCGGGATAAAGGCCCGCGTTTCAATTTCCTGCACGAAGGCGGATCAGGCGTTGCACTTGTTGGAGACCTGCCAAACGGTGCCAGCCTGCCAGAAATCCCGTATTCCGAAATTCGGGACACGCGCTACAACGGAAATTTTGATGATACTGGCGCGTCAACGGATCAAGCCTATTGGCAGACGCATCTTGGCGGACGCTCATGCATCAATATTCACACAGCGGGATACGGAACGGTTCAGACGTTTCACGACGACCGTAATGAAATCAGCGTGACACTCAGCGCCACAGGCATCACGATCACAAACACATCCGGCGCAACATGGGCCGGGGACCGGTTCTGGTCTTTGCGGCTGGATCGCGCATCCGCGCTGCCCAGTTTCAATCCTGCCTTTGACACCCAAGGGGTGGGTGTTCCAATTCCGCGCCCATTTGGCACTAGCGCTGCGTTGACAAGCGGCAATAGAGACGTGTTTGCGTATGATGATCTGTTGGGTGCAAGCCCGCGTTCGGGAACGCAAACCGGTGCCATCTTGATTAAGCCCAACTAAGTCACGCCGGGCTTAATCTGGACGCGTTTACATCAGCATCAACTGGCTGTCTTCAAGAGGCTGTTCAACCAGCTCGGCGATATGGGCCTGACGACCTGCAACCGCTTCAAAGGCTTGATCCAACTGGACATTGCCGGCCCAAATATCGTTGTTGGCATCTGTTGTGATGTCTTGAACACCCCGGAAGACAGCCTCGCTGAAGTCCCAGTTGGAATATCCCAGGAGCGGACCATAGGTATCATCCAGGAACACGGTTGTTGTCTCGTAATAGACATCACCCGTGAGACGGTCCGAGAAATACACATCCAGAAGGAAGTAGTGCTCGTCGTCGCTGGTTTGGAAATATCCACGGTCTTCCAGAACTTGTGCCACATCTGCCAGATTCATCCGGATGTGATCGACACTGCTGGGGAAATCCACAGTACCAAGACTATCTGTCTTGCGCCCCGTGATTTCCAATTGAAAGTCACCGGCCCAATCATAGAAGATTGGGTCCAATTTCAGATCAGGCTCTCCTCGACCTGTGAACGCATCAAGAGGTCCCTCTTGGCCCGCATTGAAGGCTGCTGTCGTGGTGACGAGGTTCAACGTGGGATCATAGCCTGCCAGATGCGTGTCGGTGTTGAGGAACGTTGCATCAAACACGGCATAGTTTGTCAGATGCTCGGGGATTGCATCCCCATCGCCTTGTTCGTTGTTGAATTCTATCCCTTCTTGGAAGCCATCCACTGTCAGATCACGTATCACAATGTCCCCGGTTCCAGAGCCTAGGCGCAGACCGGTTGATGCCTCTCCAAATTGAGTGTCCTCTTTTCCGATGATGTCGATATCGCTCAACAGATAGTGGGATGTGTATTCTAGCAGAACGCCCTGTTTGACACTCCATGCGGTGAAGTCTTCGATATGGGTCCAGACGTCGTGCCCTTGTTTCGGCCCCGCTTTGACCACCTGAAGCCCCTGACGTGCCGCAAACGCTTCGTTTCCATCAAAACCCAGGATTGGAATGTTAGCAACGCCGATAGTTTCGTCCCCAAAGAACGCATCAGGATAGATGAAGTTTTCCGCGTCGATTGGGATCGTGCGCCCATCTTCATCCCGATGGAAATAGGCAAAGCCATGGTTCACACTGGCAGCAACATTGTCGATGGATTCCACCAAGCGGCCCTGGAACCAGAAACCGTCACCGGACCGGCCGGTGTCAAAATTACCGGGCTGGATGCGGGCGTGAATTTTCGCCTCACCCCAGCCTTGCCCTTCGGCAAAGATGGCAATGTTGTCTTCCCAGGATCCCGTTTCGTTTCCGGTTTCCGCGACAAAGCCTGCGCCAAATGTATCATAGCTGGCATTGTTGATCAGATCCGCGTTGGAATCGTGATGGACAAAGCCCCAACCGGGGGAACCCCAGACCGCATTGCCGACCACCTGAATGGGGTCGTCCAGATCGGATGTTCCGGTGCGGTGCAGGTGCAAGGAATACCGGCCCTGGACATTGCTATCATACGAGATCGTGTCGAAATTCTGAACGCTTTCACTGTCTTGGGATTTGTCTGTCCGTCCCAGTTCGTGAAATGCAGCATAACGCACATCAACATTGTCTGAATGCAGGAACATGACATGCCCACGTTCATAAACCTCGGCGGTTTCGGGGTTTTCGGTTCCGATCGTGACATTGCGCGAGTAGTTCGCCACCGATGTTTTCAGATCCGCCCGCGGCGTGTCGTGATCATGGATCAAGGGCTCTTCAAAATGAACAGTGTTGCCCTCAATCGCAGTAATAACCCGCACTTCATCTTCCGGTGCGTTGAAGCTGAAATCATTGATGGTGGGGTCCCATTTGTGTCCTTCAAACTCGGTCCCGGCGATGACAATGGTATCACCGATCGACCAGTTTAACGGCAGCTCGGAGAACGTGACAGAGGTGTCACCGGCCATGGGGTCGGTGATGACCTTTTCATGGGAATCTTTCTCGGCCCCGTGGATGCTGGTTTCACCATGGGTGATGACACCACGCGACAACAGCATGGGGTCCCAATCTGTATCAATGGGGCCATTATTGGCGATCACGATATCCACTGAAACGTTATCCTGAATAGGATTGTCCAGCGTACCAATGATCAAGCTGCCAGTGGGGGACACCAACATGGTG
>CALHST010000154.1 GCA_938038825.1 uncultured Paracoccaceae bacterium
CGGATTTCCATCTCGACCAGCTCAAGAAGCTCTTCGTCGTCGACCTGGTCCACTTTGTTCATGAAGACAACCATCGTTGGGATGCCAACCTGGCGGCCCAGCAGGATGTGCTCGCGAGTCTGAGGCATCGGGCCGTCAGCCGCGTTCACAACCAGGATCGCGCCGTCCATTTGCGCCGCACCGGTGATCATGTTTTTCACATAATCCGCGTGGCCGGGGCAATCAACGTGGGCGTAGTGACGGTTTTCCGTCTCGTATTCCACGTGCGCCGTCGAGATCGTGATCCCACGCGCTTTTTCTTCGGGCGCGCCGTCAATCTGGTCATACGCCTGGAAATCACCAAAATACTTCGTGATCGCAGCTGTCAGCGTCGTCTTGCCGTGGTCAACGTGGCCAATCGTGCCAATGTTAACGTGCGGCTTATTACGTTCAAACTTTTCCTTTGCCATGTCATGGCCTCCTATTCGTTGGAGGTAAGGCGCAGCAATCGCGCCTTACACTATTGGGTTTAGGCGTATTTCGCCTGAATTTCGTCCGAGATGTTTTGCGGAACCGGATCATAGTGATCGAACTGCATCGTGAACTGCGCGCGGCCCGAGGACATGGAACGCAGTGTGTTGATGTAACCGAACATATTTGCCAGCGGCACAAATGCGTCGATCGCAATTGCGTTGCCGCGGTTTTCTTGACCGGACACCTGACCCCGACGAGAGGTCAGATCGCCAATGATGCCACCTGTGTATTCTTCAGGTGTTACCACTTCCACTTTCATGATCGGCTCAAGCAGTTTCGCACCGGCTTTGCGCATACCTTCACGCATGCCCATCCGAGCGGCAATTTCAAAGGCCAGAACCGAGGAGTCCACGTCGTGGAATTTCCCGTCGATCAAAGCAACTTTGAAGTCGATCACAGGGAAGCCCGCCAATGGACCAGAGTCCATGACCGAGTTGATCCCTTTTTCCACGCCCGGAATATATTCTTTAGGCACGGCACCACCAACAATGCGCGATTCAAAGGAATACCCTTCGCCCGGCTCTGTCGGAGAGATGATCAATTTCACTTCCGCGAACTGACCGGAACCACCGGACTGTTTCTTGTGCGTGTATGTGTGCTCGACTTCGTGACCAATGGTCTCGCGGTACGCAACTTGTGGGGCACCAATGTTGGCTTCCACTTTGAATTCACGCTTCAGACGGTCCACCAGGATATCCAAGTGAAGTTCGCCCATGCCCTTCATGATGGTCTGACCGCTTTCGAGGTCAGTTTCCACGCGGAAGGATGGATCTTCAGCGGCCAAGCGCTGCAGACCTGTGGACATTTTCTCTTGGTCGCCTTTGGTCTTCGGCTCGACCGCGATCTCGATCACTGGGTCTGGGAAGGTCATCGTTTCCAGAACAACCGGTTCCGCCACAGAACACAGGGTATCCCCTGTTGTGGTATCTTTCAGGCCGCCCAATGCGATGATGTCACCCGCAAATGCTTCTGTGATCTCTTCCCGGTCGTTGGAGTGCATCAGCATCATACGGCCAACGCGCTCTTTCTTGCCCTTCGTAGAGTTCAGCATCGAGTCGCCCTTGTTCAGGGTGCCCGAGTAAATCCGTGTGAAGGTCAAAGAACCAACAAAGGGGTCGTTCCAGATTTTGAACGCAAGAGCGGAGAACGCCATGTCATCATCCGCACGGCGCGGGATGTCACGAACTTCGTCTTCGTCGCCAGGGCGGAAGCCCATGTAATCAACAACGTCCAGCGGGCTGGGCAGATAGTCGATCACAGCGTTCAGCAAAGGCTGCACGCCTTTGTTTTTGAACGCAGACCCACCAAGAACAGGAACAAACGCCATGTCCAAAGTGCCTTTGCGCAGCAACGCGCGCAGCGAGGCAACGTCAGGCTCGGCCGCATCCATCAGGTATGCTTCCATCGCGTCGTCGTCTTGCTCGACGGCCGCTTCGATCATCTTGCCGCGCCATTCGTTGGCCATGTCCTGCAGCTCGGGGCGGATCGGTGCTTTGACCCAGGACGCACCCAGATCTTCACCTTGCCACAGCCACTCTTCCATGGTCACGAGGTCCAGCAGACCTTCCAATTCGGTTTCGGCACCAATTGGAATACCAACAGGAACAGCGCGCGCGCCGGTCCGGTCTTCGATCATCTCAACGCAGTTAAAGAAGTCCGCGCCGATTTTGTCCATTTTGTTGACAAAAACCATACGTGGAACTTTATAGCGATCCGCTTGACGCCACACGGTTTCCGTCTGAGGCTCAACGCCCGCGTTTGCATCCAACACACAAACCGCGCCATCAAGAACCGCCAAGGAGCGTTCAACTTCAATCGTGAAGTCCACGTGGCCGGGGGTGTCGATGATGTTCAGGCGGTGCTTTTCAGTTTCGGCTGTTTCACCATCTTCGGTGCGCTCCCAGAACGTTGTCGTCGCAGCAGACGTAATTGTAATGCCGCGCTCTTGTTCTTGTTCCATGTGGTCCATGGTTGCCGCGCCATCGTGCACTTCGCCGATGTTGTGGGATTTGCCTGTATAATACAGGATGCGTTCGGAACACGTCGTTTTACCAGCATCAATGTGGGCCATGATGCCGAAGTTCCGGTAACGGTCGAGAGGAAATTCGCGTGCCATTGGGCTGCTCCTGAAACCTTTTGTTTACCAGCGATAATGGCTGAAGGCTTTGTTTGCCTCGGCCATCTTGTGGGTATCTTCACGCTTTTTCACAGCGGTGCCGCGGGACTGTACTGCGTCCATCAGCTCACCTGCGAGGCGCTCTTGCATCGTGTTTTCGTTCCGATTGCGCGATGCGGTGATCAACCAACGGATCGCCAAAGCTTCGCGGCGCTCGGGGCGGACTTCGACAGGCACCTGATAGGTGGCACCACCAACCCGACGGGAACGAACTTCCAATGTCGGTTTGATATTGTCGAGCGCTTCGTGGAACACTTCCACTGGGGCCCGCTTGATTTTGGATTCAACCCGGTCCAGGGCGCCATAAACGATCCGTTCTGCAACGGACTTTTTGCCGTCCAGCATCAGGTTGTTCATGAACTTCGACAGAACCTTATCGCCATATTTGGCGTCGGGCAGAATTTCGCGCTTTTCAGCGGCGTGACGACGAGACATTCAAATATCCTCTTACTTAGGCCGCTTGGCGCCATATTTGGAACGACGTTGCTTGCGGTCTTTAACACCTTGGGTGTCAAGCACACCGCGCAGGATGTGATAGCGCACGCCGGGAAGGTCTTTTACACGACCGCCACGGATCAGAACCACAGAGTGTTCCTGAAGGTTGTGGCTTTCACCTGGAATGTAGCTGATGACCTCGAAACCATTGGTCAGGCGCACCTTCGCAACTTTCCGCATCGCAGAGTTCGGTTTCTTTGGCGTTGTCGTGTACACGCGGGTGCAAACGCCCCGTTTTTGTGGACACTGCTCTAGGTGCATGGACTTAGAACGTTTGATTTTAGGCTGGCGCGGTTTGCGGATCAGCTGTTGGATCGTTGGCATATGGGTCTCTTCCCCGTCTCAACACATGTGTTTTGCGGGGTGTCCCCCACGGCTTCGTTCAAATGCGCTACAAGCGTCCCTGCAACGCGCAAAAACCGCAACCGTCCCGGGATTAACCGGACGACGCGGTGGGTATCCAGAGGATCGGGTCTTATTTCATACCGGATCGTGACCACTACAGTTCTGATTTCCGACGCATGGACATAAATCCGGTAGCCGGGATGTGCGGCGTATAGGGGGAGTCGGGAACCCTGTCAACAGGCGTTAACCCGCTTTGAGCTGTGCCTCGCGCCACAGGGTAAACAGCCCTGCCCCAACAACGATTCCAGCCCCCAAAAGGGTGATCCCATCCGGCCAATCGCCAAAGACCAAAAAGCCAAGGATCAATGCAGCCACCAGCGACGTATATCGGAACGGCGCAATGAACGAAATCTCGCCCACACGCATCACCCGCACCGAAAAGCAATAGCCCCCCACAATAAAGATCGTAGAGCCGATGAGATACTGCCAAAGCTCTGCAGTGACGGGCTGCCACGTTTCACCCAGACTGAGCAGCCCAAAGAACAAAAAGACGTTCACGGTATTGGCCACAGCCACGGTCATCGACGGAACATGCTCTGGCAACAAACGCGTCACCAGATCGCGCGCTGTGACGCATAAGACAGCCGCCACCACATAGATGGACCAGATCGAAAAGCCCTCGGGGCCCGGGCGCAAGATCAGCAGCACCCCAACCAAGCCAATCAGAATGGCTGACATCCTGCGCCAACCCACGGGGTCTTTGAAGACAAGAAAGGCCCCAAAGGCCACGGTCAGCGGCAAAGCCTGCATAATCGCGCTGACATTCGCCAAAGGCATATGCAGCAGCGCGTTCAGGAAGAAATAGGCCGTGGCGATCTCGGTAACGGCACGCACCACAATCAGCTTCCACGCGGCCCGCCCCAGATCAAAACGCAACCCACCCAAAGCCAGCGCCAACGCAATCACAAAGACGGACGCCATCGCCCCGCGCAGGGTCAGCAATTGGCCGATGGGCAACGCACCGCCGGTCAATTTGATAAAGGTGTCGTTCACCGTGAAGCAGACCATGGATGCGATCATCAGCATCGCGCCTGTGACGTTGGGGCTCATGTCGTGATACTTTGCGTGTCAGGAATTCTGGAACCTTCCTTCAATCACGCCGTGCCCGGAAACACTAGCACCCGTGCCAAATCCCTTCATTTTCGCGCCCCGCCCGATCTGCCCAAGGTGACGTTACGTCCGCTTTTGCGTTGCGCTTGGCGATAGCATCACCCATTAAGTCACCACTGCATGTCGCCGTCCGGCGCGGATCGGCGGGTGCCATGACGCTGTTGCAGAGACCAGACCAGCCTGTCACAGGGCCTCACCTGCCCGTCACAGGGCGCCAACAGACGGCAGGACCCTGCGGATGACCGACACGCCCCCAGATCACACCTTGGACGCGGCTATCGACCCTTTGGCTGTACGGATTGTGAAACGCACTGTGCTGATCCTGCTGGGCCCCCTGTTTTTCCTGTTCATCGCATTTGTACCGCTGCTTTGCGCAAAACGATCCGGCTTTCGCGGCTGGTATTGGCGCAGGGTCAAGCGGGCCTGCTCTTCGCTTTTGTGGTTGCTCAGCATCCGGGTCGAGATGTCGGAGGCCGACAAGCAGGCACTGGCAAAGGATGAAAACAGCGTCATTGTGATCAATCACCGCAGCAATCTGGATGGCTTCACCCTGATGGACACCATCCCTGACGATAAATGGTTCACCTTTGCCGCCAAGAAAGAACTGTGTGACGCCGCCCTGTTGAAAACGGGGTTCAAAGGGGCGGGCTTGGTCGAGATTGACCGAAAAAGTGGTAAGATCGCGATGGGTACACTCAGCGACGCAGTCCGCACTATGGAACCGCGCCGGTCTGTTGTGTTGTTCCCGGAGGGCACACGCACAAAGTCCGAAACCCTGGGAGCCTTCAAACCCGGTGCTGTGTTGGTGGCGCGCGAAACAGGGCGCGTGATCCGCCCGATTGTTATTCACGCATCAGAACGCCTGCTGCCGCGTGGCAAAATCGTTCCCAAAAGCGGCACCATCCGGGTTGAGGCGTTGCCGCCTTTCATCTGTGATCTTGCTGGATCTGTTGATGATGATGTCACACGCTTGCGCGACATGATGGTCGCTGTGTTTGACAAGGGCTAAGCCTTCGGGTCGTTCAGCCCGCCCCCGCGCTGACCCCATTGTTCCCCCTGCGGCAGATATCTGCAGTATGGTCTTCAATTGTCCACATATTGGCCACAAACCCACGGTTGTATCTGCTTTAAAATAAAATGAAGCAGTTAGGCCAATGGTCCTTAGAACCTTTGTTGCAACAGATAGCGCCGCTCTTGTGGTCGTCAGCAGTTCGGCTGGCGGCATTGTGGGCAATCCGATTATCAACAACTCGTCGACGCCCAATGGCACTGTCTTTCAATTCACCGGTGGTTTGGGAACCAACGTTACGCTGGATGATACGGGCGGCAGCCCGAACATTTTCAACGATGATCAACCCGGAAGCCATATCATCACAGATGGGGGCGGCATCGTTCAGAACGGCAATCCGGTTGAATCGGAATCGATCATCCGCGTGCGCCTGCTGGACGGAGGCGGAAATCAGACCGGCCCAATTATCGAAATTTACGTCCTGTCCCAGAATGGGAATTTTGGCGACGTGTGGGGCTTTTCCTCGGACATCCCGCTGGCGGATGGCGCGCAATACGTCAAGGTCTCTGGATCAAACTTTGGCAGTTCCACATACACCACCTTTGTGACGTGTTTTACACATGGAACACGCATTGAAACCGACAAGGACGAGATCCGCGTTGAAGACATCAAAATAGGGCAAATGATCTGGACACTGCATGGCGGCATTCAGCCTGTTCGTTGGGTGGCTACGTCGCATGTTGTCGGGCATGGCGCTTTTGCACCTGTTGTCTTTGCGCCCGGGTCCATCGGCAACACCCAAGAGTTGATCGTGTCCCAACAGCACCGATTGTGGATTTCCAACGCCGCGACAGAATTGTTTTTTGGGGAACCCGAAATTCTGGTCGCGGCCAAACACCTTGTGGGCCTGCCGGGCATTACACAGCAAGCGCGCGACTCCATAAGTTATACTCATTTCATGTTCGACCAACACCATGTCGTGCGCGCCAATGGCGCTTTGGCGGAAAGTTTCTTTCTGGCCCAGAATGCGGAAACTGCGTTGGAGGAAGAGGCGCGAGACGAATTATGGGCCTTGTTTCCGCAATTGACCAAGCGGCTATCGCTGTTTGGGGACACAGCCGCAATGACTTTGAGTGCGCATGAAGCCTCAGTCTTGCGGACCGCGTCGATTGAGACTGGCCCGATCCAAATACGTCACTGACACAGTGTCAGAAGACCAGGTTGATGCGGTGCGCGATGCCGTGCGTGCGCACCGCTGGCAGGTTGTTTATGGGTTTGCCTTAAAAGGGCCCTCGCGATCGCAAAACCCTTTGGGGTGACGCCTGCACATGCAGGGCCCAAGGGAAGTCAGGAAGATGGTGACTTTATGTACACCTGTCTGCCGCGTCCGGGCTTTCCACCCGGTCACGGACCATCTGACCCATTATGGCAGGCCTGCCGCCTGACAGTCTATTCCTTGATACATGTTACCCTGCCGGGCTGTTTCCAGCGCGCATGCGGGGCCTTTGGCGTGCCCAGCCATCACCAGCGCCCGGACGCCCCGCCGCCGCCGGACGAGCCGCCGCCGAAACCGCCATCACCAGTGTCACTTGAAACCGCAATGACATAGTCATGATCTTCGCGGTAATCGCAGTGTCTGCACCGCACCCGGCGCACGCCTTTGCCCTCGGTTCTGCCCCGCGCACGTTTCAGGACTTCGCGGTTCTGGCGCATGCCGCGACGTCCGCAATTCGGGCATGTCCGCAACCGTGCAACTTGATCACCAATCTTGCGACGTGCTGCAAACGCACCAAAGAAGCCCAGAAGAACGCCAATTGGCCAATTCTCTCGTATCGCTTCCAGCGTCGGATTTGGCGCCCCCTCTCCGGTATGATGCGGCATCACAATTCGGCGGATCACAGCATCGCTGCCGTTCAAAATCCCAGTGCCGTAACGGCTGTCTTTGAAGGCGGGCACAAAAACCTTGTCCACGATCCGTTGTGCACGATTGTCCCACGCGCGGCCGTACGCTTTGCCCAATTCCAGACGCATGGCTCTGTCCTCTTTGATGACAAGAACCAACACCCCGTCATTGCGGGATGCATCGCCAATACCCCAATGATCGAACAGACGTGTCGCAAACTGTTCAAGCGTTAGATCAGGGGCATAGTCTGTCTGCGTTTCCAGTGTCAGCACTGTCATTTCAACGCCGGTTTCCTGTTTCAAGGTTTCCAGTTGCTGTGACAGGGTGGTTTCTTCAGCAGGCGACAAGACATCCGCCAGATCATTCACTGTGGTGCTGCCGTAATCAGGAAAAGTCTGTGCCAATGCCGCGTGCGACCAGAACACCAAAGCAAACAGTAAGAAACGCATAACCCCTCCGCGCCGGACTGCGCGCAGACTAGACCGGGGACCGTGTAACCAAAAGGGAAATTGTAAACGCAGCCCGGCATCCAGTTGCGCAATGCGCGCCGCAAACCAACGACACCCCTTTGATCCTGCGCACAGATCAAACGTCCGCTAAAACCAAAAAGGCCCCGCGTGATGCGGGGCCTTTGGAATGCATCAGATCAGTCTGCCTTAGTCGCGACTGTCTTCGGTTGTGTCGATGATCGAGTCAAAGCCACTGCCGCCAACAAGGTCGTCTTCCATGACAGGTGCGGCCAGTTGAGCGGCCATTTCTGCCTCAAGACGACGGGCTTCGATCACCACGTTGTCGCGATCCGTTGCAACACGGCGCATTTGCTGCGTTGCACCACCGGTGCCGGCTGGGATCAAACGACCCACAATCACGTTCTCTTTCAGGCCGACAAGTTTGTCTTTCTTACCTTGAACAGAGGCTTCCGTCAGAACCCGTGTGGTTTCCTGGAAGGATGCCGCAGAGATGAACGAACGTGTTTGCAAGGACGCCTTGGTAATCCCCAAGAGGATCGGCTCACCCTGTGCAGGACGGCCACCCTTCGAGATGGCCTTTTCGTTGGCCATATCGAATTCCTGCTTGTCCACATGTTCGCCTTTCAGCAACGTGGTTTCCCCGCTGTCGCTGATTTCCCATTTCTGGAGCATCTGACGCACGATGACTTCGATGTGCTTGTCGTTGATCTTCACGCCTTGCAGTCGATACACGTCCTGCACTTCGTCGATCATATAATCGGCAAGCGCTTCGACGCCCATGATCCCCAAGATGTCGTGCGGCGCCGGGTTCCCATCCATGATGTAGTCGCCTTTTTGGACGAAATCGCCCTCGGCCACTGGGATGTGCTTGCCCTTTGGCACCATGTATTCGACCTTGTCCATGGTGTCATCCGCAGGTTCAATCGCGATGCGGCGCTTGTTCTTATAGTCCTTGCCGAACCGCACATAGCCGTCGATTTCCGCAATGATCGCGTGGTCTTTTGGACGACGCGCTTCGAACAATTCCGCAACCCGTGGCAAACCACCGGTGATGTCCTTGGTCTTGGCCCCTTCACGTGGGATCCGTGCAACAACTTCACCTGCCGAGATCTCTTGGCCTTCTTCAACCGACAAGATCGCGTCCACAGACATCGCATAGGTCACCGGGTTGCCCGCATCGTTGCGGACCGGTTCGCCATCAGCGTCCATCAGAATGATTTCTGGTTTCAGCTCGTTGCCTTTGGGGGCTGCACGCCAGTCGATGACGATCTTCTGGGTCATGCCGGTTGCGTCATCCGTTTCGTCCTTCACAGCGATCCCGCTGACCAGATCCACGTATTTCACAGTACCCGCTTTTTCCGCGATGATCGGCAGCGTGTAGGGGTCCCACTCAAACAGTTTCTCACCACGGGCAATGTCTTGGCCGTGCTTTACAAACAGTTTAGAGCCGTAACCCACTTTGTGGCTGGCACGTTCGTCGCCATCTGGTCCTTTGATCAGCAACTTCATGTTGCGACCCATGACCAGCATTTCGCCGGCAGCATTTTCCAGAAGGCTTGCGTTATCGAATTCGATCTTGCCCTCTTGGCTGGCTTCCAGGAACGATTGTTGACCACCTTGCGCAACACCGCCGATGTGGAACGTCCGCATCGTCAGCTGTGTGCCCGGTTCACCAATCGACTGCGCCGCGATGATGCCCACGGCTTCGCCCGTGTTCACCATGGTACCGCGTGCAAGGTCGCGACCATAACACATGGCGCAAACGCCCTCTTCGGCCTCACAGGTCAAAGGCGAGCGCATCCGTGTGTTCTGAACACCCGCTTCTTCAACCGCATCCGCCATCCGTTCGTCGATCATTGTGCCCGCAGACACAATCACCTCGTCCGTGCCCGGCTTGACGATGTCTTCTGCAGCCACACGGCCCAGCAGACGTTCCCCAATCGAGGCGACGATTTCACCGTCATTCACCGCAGCTTCTGCGTTGATCGAGTTTTCAGTACCACAATCCAGCATACGTACGATGCAATCCTGTGCCACATCCACCAGACGACGTGTCAGATACCCCGAGTTCGCAGTTTTCAAAGCCGTATCTGACAGACCCTTCCGGGCACCGTGTGTCGAGTTAAAGTACTCAAGAACGGTCAGACCTTCTTTAAAGTTCGAGATAATCGGCGTTTCGATGATGTCGCCATTTGGCTTGGCCATCAAACCGCGCATCCCGCCCAGCTGTTTCATCTGCGTCACAGACCCACGCGCACCAGAGTGCG
Organism: uncultured Paracoccaceae bacterium; assembly: GCA_938038825.1. Classification (GTDB taxonomy): domain Bacteria; phylum Pseudomonadota; class Alphaproteobacteria; order Rhodobacterales; family Rhodobacteraceae; genus Aliishimia. The sequence continues at coordinate 10,349 of CALHST010000154.1, forward strand.
CCATCATGTAAACCGAGTTCGGCTCACTTTCTGCGCCATCATCCATTTTCGGCGTGGACGAGATCGACGACATCATCGCATCGGTGACTTTGTCGTTACACTTTGACCAGGCATCAACCACTTTGTTGTACTTTTCACCCTGAGTGATCAGGCCGTCCATGTACTGTTGTTCAAAGTCTTTTACCTGATCGCGTGTTTCTTCCACGATGGGCCACTTGCTGTCCGGGATCAGCATGTCGTCTTTACCAAACGAAATACCGGCCTTGAACGCTTCGCGGAAACCCATGGTCATGATCTGGTCACAGAAAATAACCGACTCTTTCTGACCGCAATAACGATAGACGGTGTCAATCACCTGCTGAACTTCCCGCTTCCGAAGAAGACGGTTCACCAATTTGAACGGTGCCTTGGCATTCAGCGGCAGTAACGCCCCCAGCTTCACACGGCCGGGCGTGGTGTCATAACGCTCATACGTGGTTTCACCGGTGATCGGATCGACCTGAGGCACACGTGCCACAACTTTCGAGTGCAGATGCACCTCGCCGGAATCCAGCGCGTGTTCGACCTCTTCAATCGAAGCAAAGATTTTGCCTTGGCCTTTCATGCCTTCGCGTTCCAGCGTGACATAGTAGAGACCCAAAATCAT
>CALHST010000155.1 GCA_938038825.1 uncultured Paracoccaceae bacterium
AAGTGGTGGCGTACAGTCGACCGATGGTCTTTGACGTGTATCTTGCTGCTGTTTTGCGTGGGCCTTTTGCTGGGATTGGCGGCGTCGCCCCCATTGGCGGCCAAGAACGGGTTTCAGCCTTTTCACTATGTTCAGCGACAAGCCTTTTTTGGCGGAGTTGGATTGATCGTCATGACGTTCATTTCGATGATGGCGCCGCAATTGGTACGACGATTGGCCGTTTTGGGATTTCTGGCGGCCTTTGTGGCGTTGGCGCTGCTGCCAATTTTAGGCACTGATTTTGGCAAAGGCGCTGTGCGTTGGTATTCCTTTGGCTTTGCATCGGTGCAGCCGTCTGAGTTTCTAAAACCCGGCTTTGTGGTGATTGCGGCATGGATGATTGCCGCCAGTCAGGATCTAAACGGTCCACCCGGACGGCTGTGGTCGTTTGTTTTATGTATCACCATCGTGCTGATGTTGGCGCTGCAGCCTGACTTTGGCCAAGCGGCTTTGGTTCTATTTGGATGGGGCATCATGTATTTTGTTGCAGGTGCGCCGATGCTGTTGCTTGTGGGCATGGCTGGCGCGGTCGTGCTTGTTGGCAGCTTTGCGTATTCCAATTCAGAACACTTTGCCCGCCGCATTGATGGGTTTTTGAACCCGGATGTGGATCCGACCACGCAACTTGGTTATGCCACGAACGCAATCCGCGAGGGTGGATTGTTCGGTGTTGGCGTGGGCGAAGGCCAGGTTAAATGGTCACTGCCGGACGCGCATACGGATTTCATCATCGCCGTCGCAGCCGAGGAATACGGTTTGATTTTGGTGGTTGTCATTATCATGCTGTATGCGGGTATCGTGGGGCGGTCATTGTTGCGGCTGATGCGCGAACGGGATCCGTTTATCCGCCTTGCTGGAACGGGGTTGGCATGCATGTTCGGGGTGCAGGCGATGATCAACATGGGCGTGGCCGTGCGCCTGCTGCCGGCCAAAGGCATGACGTTACCTTTCGTAAGCTATGGTGGATCCTCAGTGATTGCCAGCGGGATTGCAGTTGGGATGCTTTTGGCGTTCACGCGTGTGCGTCCCCAAGGTGAGCTTTCTGATCTGCTGGGGCGGGGTCGTTGAGTAGTCCGCTTCTGGTCATTGCGGCCGGGGGGACCGGTGGCCACATGTTTCCAGCCCAAGCGCTGGCCGAGGCGATGCTGGCAAAAGGCTGGCGGGTTAAGCTGACAACGGATTCTCGTGGTGCGCGCTACACAGGTGGTTTTCCAGATGCGGTTGAAATTGAAGAGTTGAGCTCTGCCACATTTGCGCGCGGTGGTTTGACGGCGAAATTGGCTGTTCCTGCGAAAATTGCCCAAGGTGTTGTTAGCGCGACCTTAAAGATGCGGCGGGATCGTCCATCTGTTGTAGTCGGGTTTGGTGGATACCCAACAATTCCTGCGATGAGTGCGGCGACGTTGCTGCGCCTGCCGCGCATGATCCATGAACAAAATGGAGTGCTGGGGCGGGTCAATCAGATGTTTGCGCCGCGCGTGAATGCTGTGGCCTGCGGCACATGGCCAACAACTTTGCCAATTGGCATCAAGGGCCAAAACGTTGGCAACCCGGTACGTGGCGCCGTGCTGGAACGGGCAGGGGCCAATTACATACCGCCGGGGGAATACCCGATGAAGGTGGTGGTCATTGGTGGTTCGCAAGGCGCACGTATTTTGTCAGATGTTGTACCAGCCGCGATTGCAGAGTTGCCGGATGCTGTTTTGGCGAACCTGACAATGGTACAACAAGCCCGCAAAGAAGACGCAGACGCGGTACGGGCCATGTATTCCAGAATTGGGGTGCGGGCCGAAGTGTTGCCGTTTATCGAAGATATTCCCGCGCAATTCGCCGAGGCGCAATTGGTTATCTCACGCTCTGGCGCATCAAGCGTGGCGGACATCGCGGTTATCGGGCGTCCCTCGATTTTGGTGCCCTATGCCGCGGCGACTGCGGATCACCAAACGGCCAATGCCCGCGGTTTGGCAGAAGCCGGTGCTGCGATTGTTATGCAGGAAAGCAATTTTACACCAGAAACACTGGCACAAAACATCATGCGCATTTTTGAAACACCGGGGGCTGCTTTGAAAATGTCCCTCGCGGCATTAGAGCAAGGCAAACCCGATGCGACAGACCGCATGGTTGCCCTTGTTGAAACCCTCGCCGAGAAAGGGACCATATAAATGAACGCTGTTACAAAGCTGCCCATGGATGTCGGCCCGATCCACTTTGTTGGGATCGGTGGAATTGGGATGTCTGGGATTGCCGAGGTTCTATTGAACCACGGCTATGTCGTTCAGGGCTCGGACCTGAAATCGACCAAGATCACCGACCGTTTGGTTGCTTTGGGGGCGCATATTTTCGAAGGCCAGCAGGCAGAGAATGTGCAGAACGCGGCGGTCGTTGTGATTTCCTCTGCGATCAAAAAAGGAAACCCCGAGCTGGACGCCGCCCGCGCGGCCGGGCTGCCCATCGTGCGCCGTGCTGAAATGTTGGCAGAGCTGATGCGTCTGAAATCCAACGTGGCCGTTGCCGGCACGCACGGAAAAACGACCACCACCACAATGGTCGCAGCGCTTTTGGATCATGGGAAATTTGACCCCACAGTTGTGAATGGTGGGATCATTCACGCGTACGGCTCTAACGCGCGGGTTGGTGATGGGGAATGGATGGTTGTCGAAGCAGATGAAAGCGACGGGACATTCAACCGGCTGCCTGCAACGATTGCGATTGTGACCAATATTGACCCGGAACATATGGAACATTGGGGCACGGAAGAAGCCTTGCATCAGGGGTTTTATGACTTTGTGTCCAACATCCCCTTTTATGGGCTGGCAGTATGCTGCACCGATGATCCGGATGTGCAGGCCCTGGTTGGTAAGATCACAGATCGTCGCGTGCTGACCTATGGGTTTAATGCACAAGCGGATGTCCGGGCCGTCAATCTGACGTACAAAGCAGGCTCCGCACATTTTGATGTGGCCTTGCAAGGCGAAGATCTTGTGATCGAAGGCTGCATGTTGCCGATGCCGGGGGATCATAACGTATCCAACGCGTTGTCCGCCGTTGCTGTTGCGCGCCATCTTGGTATGGATCCCGAGGAGATCCGGGATGCCCTGGCGGCATTTGGTGGCGTAAACCGCCGCTTTACCCGTGTTGGTGAAGTGGATGGCGTTACGATCATTGATGATTACGGTCACCATCCAGTTGAAATCACCGCGGTTCTGAAAGCAGCGCGGCAAGCAACCGAAGGGCGCGTGATTGCTGTGCATCAACCCCACCGATACACACGCCTTTCACACCATTTCGAAGAATTTTGCGCCTGCTTTAACGAGGC
>CALHST010000156.1 GCA_938038825.1 uncultured Paracoccaceae bacterium
CCTTGATGTGGACCATAGGTTTTATACGCGGAAAACAGATAGATGTCGCAGCCCAGATTGCCAACATCCGCAAATCCATGCGGTGCATAGCTGACCCCATCGACGCAGACAAACGCACCAGCCGCATGGGCAATCGCGGTAATTTCTGTGACTGGGTTGATCTCGCCCACCACGTTGGAACAATGGGGGAAACAGACAAGCCGCACGTTTTCATCCAGCATATCTGCCAGATCGTCCGGGTTCAGATGCCCCGTCTCGGGGTCCACACACCATTCGCGAATCTCGATCCCGCGCTCTGCCAAGCGCCGCCATGGGCCTGAATTCGCCTCGTGGTCTTGGTTGGTCACAACGATGGCCTCGCCTTCGGACATCCAGCTCGCGAAAGCTTGGGCCAACACATAGGTGTTCTGTGTGGTCGAAGGTCCAAAGCTCAGCTCGTCAGGGCTCACACCAAGAATTGCAGACATGCGCGTGCGGGCTTCGTCCATCTCTTCGCCGCCCAAACGGGACGCGTCATATGCCGAATAAGGCTGCACTTTACGCTCGCGGTAAAAGCGCGTTAGCCGGTCAATCACAGGCCCGCAGGCGTAAGACCCACCCGCATTGCTAAAAAACCGCTGCCCCAGCAGTGACGGTTCGGAAAAGGCCGGAAACTGTGCACGAACGAATTCAAGATCTAACTGCATCACACTGTACCCCGCCAAAAGAAAATGCCCCGGCACCATGGCCGGGGCATTCAAAAGGTTCAAGTCGCTAAGGCTTATTCTGCTGGTGTTGCTGCAGCGCCCGGAATTTCCGAATGCACTGTTGGAACACCCGCGGCTTCACGTCGACCATCGTTATAGATCGCTTTGATCAAAGCGATGCACATCAAGGCCATGACGATTGAGAACGGCAAAGCCCCGATAACCATCGCGGTCTGGATCGCCCCAGTTCCGCCGGATATCAGCAATCCAGCCACAACCAACCCCAAGGCAGCACCCCAGAACAGGATGTGAGGACGCGCTTTAGGACCTTCGTCACCCGCGGCGTTGATGGTGTTCACGATCAGAACAGCCGAGTCTGCAGACGTCACCAGGAACGTCATCAGCAGAACGACGATCAGAACAGCCATGCCCCACGCCAAAGCTTGCGCGATGGGTGCCAGCATGAATTCGGTCATCGCAAAGATCTTGTCACCATTGGCAGCATCCAGGATCACGCCATTTGCGTTTCCGTTCAGTTCCAGATCGATCGCTGTGCCACCGGCCCAAGAGAACCAGACGAAGCACATCAACGACGGTACGATCATCGCGCCCAAGACGAATTCACGGATCGTACGACCCCGGGAAATCCGTGCAAGGAACAGGCCAACGAACGGCGCAAACGCGATCCACCAAGCCCAGTAGAACACAGGCCACCAGCCCTGCCACTGCGCCAGTTTGAACGCTTCGGACCCTTCGACACCATCAGAGGCGTAGACGTTAACGCTCAACCACGGCAGCGCGACTAGGTAATCGAAGATCCCCACAAAGAACGCAGCTGCGCCAAAGAATGTCGCGCCAAAGATCATGAAGAAGCCCAAGAGGACAATCGACAAGACCATGTTGATGTTAGACAGCCACTTGATGCCTTTGCCAACGCCAGACAGCGCAGACAAGGTCGAAGCCCCCATGATGACCAGCAACGCAATGACGATACCCATCGTCGTGGCAGAACCATCTTCAAGAACCAAACCGCTGAAGCCGATCCGGGTCAGGCCAGCGACGAATTGCTCGACACCAAACCCAAGTGTTTGCGCAACACCCAAGATCGTCGCCACAACGGCAACAATATCAATGATGTTACCCAAGGTGCCGGACAAGGCTTTGCCGAACAGCGGTGTCAGCGACGAACGGATCGTCAGCGGCAGGCCGCGACGATAGCTAAAGAACGCCAGCGCCAGACCCGCAATCGCATAGCAAGCCCACGCTCCAAGGCCCCAGTGCAGGAAGGACCATACATAAGCATCGCGGACATTGTCTTCGCCCAAAGCGGTGGTCGCTCCTTGGATAACCGATGGATTGTTCTTGAAGTGTGCCACTGGTTCTGCGACCGCCCAGGTCAACATGCCGACACCGATCCCAGCGCCGAACATCATGGAGAACCACGAGAAGTTGGAAAACTCTGGCTTTTCGCCGGGTTGACCCAAATTCAATCGCCCAGCTGCCGGCCATATGGCCAGAACCAAACAAACAATGACAAATAAAGTGACGACCCAGATGTACCAAGCCGCAAAGTTTGCAAGGATGACCGTGTTCCAGTCGCCCAAGATTGTGCCGGCCTGGGTCGGCCAAACGATACACCAGACAACCAAGGCCGAGATGATGATTTTACTCACCACGGCGACATTGACGCTGAACCCCCGATAAAAACCGCTATCAGCGGTCTTGATCGGAAGATCGGTTAGAGGGGGTTGAAGTGACATAGACTTCCTTCCTGTTGAATATTTTTTTCTGACACCAACAGAACACGCGACTTGCGTCGCGTCGAAGGGAAAAGTTAATTTTTTTGCAATAATTGTTCACTTTGATACGTTTCGGACCAGTATCTTGGCCAATCCGTGAAAGTTTTGCCCAAAATTCTATGACGAATGCGCTCAATGCGCTGCTGCGCGCAAAAGTTGATGAAACCAGTTACAGCGATTCGCAAAACGAGGACCGCTTCATCTGTAAGTCACAAAGCGGCGCTGATTTTCTCGGCGATTTGTTTGATGTGATCCATGTCGCCCATCTGCCCAGGTGCGCGCAGCGGGACGCCTTCGTGCCTTGGCAGAATGTGAAAATGCAAATGGAACACTTCTTGCCCACCAGCTGCCTCGCTGAATTGCTGGAACGTAATTCCGTCCGCATTCAACGCCGTCTTGGCCGCATGTGCGATCCGTTTCGCAGCGCTAAGACACGCAGCCAATTGCGCGTCTGACGCATCCAACAAATTGCGACATGGTGTTTTGGGTATCACCAGACAATGCCCGTCCGCGCGCGGCATGATGTCCATAAAGCAGAAGGTGTCATCGTCCTCATATACTTTAATGGCCGGGATCTCTCCCCGCAGGATTTTGGCGAAGATATTGTCGGTATCATAATCGGGCATTCGGACGCTCCTTAAGTTGAAACACGTTCTACCGGCATCTGTGCCCGTGGAAAAGATCGGATGCGTGCGCTTCTATCAAACAGAAAGACCCGCGCTGTGCTGCGCGGGTCTTTGGGCATCCATTCTATCGAAGACAGTGACGCTTAGGCATTCACATCTACAACAACGCGCCCTTTAACCTGACCTTTCAGGATATCCGCGCCCAATTTTGGCAAATCGGATAGGGTCGCAGGCTGCACCATGGCGTCCAGCTTATCCATTGGCAGGTCTTTAGCAATCCGATCCCATGCGCGCACGCGGTTGTCATAGGGTTGCATAACGCTGTCGATACCAAGAATGTTCACACCGCGCAAAAGGAACGGGATAACGGTCGCCGGCAAAGCCGCACCGCCGGCAAGGCCAACCGCCGCAACCGATGCGCCATACTGCATTTGCCCCAATACCCGCGCCAGCATCGCGCCGCCCACTGCGTCTACACAGCCGCCCCAAGTCTCGCCCTCAAGCGGGCGCTTCACGGTTTCGGCCAATTCTTCGCGGGCTACGATCTGCGTCGCACCCAAAGATGTGAGGTAATCCGCCGTTTCCGGGCGCCCAGTCACACCCGCGACTTGGTGTCCAAGGGATGCCAACAGCGCAACAGCAACGGATCCAACACCGCCGGCGGCCCCTGTCACCAAAACCGGGCCGTCCTTTATGCCTTGATCCTCCAACGCCATGACAGACAACATCGACGTAAAGCCAGCCGTACCAACAGCCATCGCTTGCGCTGTGCTCAGCCCATCGGGCAGCGGCACCAGCCAGTCCGCTTTGACACGCGCCTTTTGCGCATAGCCGCCCCAATGAGCCTCTCCCACACGCCAGCCCGTCAGAACAACTTTGTCACCGGGTTTATAGCGATCATCGTCAGACGCCTCGACCGTGCCGGCGAAATCAATGCCCGGAATATGCGGGTAATTGCGCACAAGACCGCCACCGGGACCCACACACAAGCCGTCTTTGTAGTTCACAGTTGTGTACTCGACCGCAACGGTCACGTCGCCTGCGGGCAGTTGATCTTCTGTGATTTCTGTAATCGCAGCAGAGGTTTTGCCGCTTTCGTCGTCCTTTGTTACCATCAATGCATTAAATGTCATGTTGCTGTCCCTTAGTGAGTGTTTTGTCAGCCTTAGCGCCAGAAGGCGTCATAAACTTCCACGTCATAAATTCCGTTTTGCGTTTGCATGCACAGTTCCGTGCCGGTGTCCCAATGCGTCATCCGCACCATGCCAATCGCCACACCACAGCCGAATTCTTGGCTGATTGCAGCCGAGGTCACCTGCCCCACAGGTTTTTCCCCCGCGTAAAGCGGCCACACCCGGTCGCAACTGGGAAGACTTGTCGCTTCAATTTCAATCGCACGCACTTGTTGTACTGGGCCTTCTTTTGCCACCCGCAACAACGCATCACGCCCCACACAACCAATAGCTGTCTGCGTGTCACAGAACCGGCCCAAACCACATTCATGCGGTGTGTTTTCACGGGTCATATCGTTGCCATAGCTCAGCAACCCACTTTCTATCCGCTCGATCTGGTTCGGACAGCCAGCATGAATGTCATGCGCATGCCCGGCTTCCATCAATGCATTCCACAACGGCATCCCTATGTCGCTGCCCATAACATAGATTTCATAGCCGCCCTGTTTCGAATAACCGGACCGAGCCACCACAAGATCACGCCCTTGAAATTCGAAATGGCCAAATCGAAAAAACTTCAGGTTGGTCACCGAGCTGCCGAAGACGGCCTCCATCACGGCATCCGCTTTGGGCCCTTGAACGGCCAAAGGACTGATATCTGGTTCATCGACCAACACGTCCAGCCGATACCCATACGCGATGGCCTTGACCCACATCAGCAGATCGCTGTCCGCGATGGAAATCCACCACCGGTCTTCCGCCAGTTTGAGTCCAACCGGATCATTCAGCATGCCGCCCGTTTCGTCGACGATCGGTAAATAAAAACACTG
>CALHST010000157.1 GCA_938038825.1 uncultured Paracoccaceae bacterium
AACGCGCGGCGAACGTAGTTTCCCGGCCACATCACCGATTGCTGCAGCATTCCGTGCAAGAGCTGAAAACCAAGTACTATTTACTGGATGCGGGTACTCCACCGCGCCTTGTGGTGCCAAATCGATCCATGTCCCGGCACGTAAGTACGTGACGGCATGTGTGCGCATGGAGCGTTGGCTTGTCCGGAAAAAGCCGAACGGAGCACGAGGCGATGATGTCATAATTTTACCCGGTATTCGTATGGTGCGCTGTGCACCTTGGCTCCATTGAGCAAATGCACCGTTAGCGTTGCGTTAATCGTTAAAGATGAATTAACGCTGGCTCCGATCATATTGGCACAGCTGATCGCTGTGTTTCATGGGCATGCGCTGTGAAATCACATAACCCTGATTATAAATTGGGCGGATTGCGGCGGGGAAACTATGGGGCTACCTGAACCCGTTCTCTGTAATTATCGTTATTTTACAATGCATTGATGGGTTTCAAGTGTTCGTCCGAGCATCTGAATGCAAACGTTTGCCTAAAATCCTTGCATCAACAGATCAATCGCACGTGTGATGGCGTCGCTGTCTTTTTCGACGTTATCCACCGGCGTTTTCAGCAGCGTCGTGGGCACAGCGGCCATGAATTGTGTGACCATAACGACCGCAACACCGTCGATTTCAAAGGTGGGATTAAGCCTTTTGGCCGGCAGCGGGGACCGAGATTCGGGCAGCAATGGAACCACAACCCGCGTGTTTAGACCGCTCAGCAGATCCGTTTGCACATCCAGAAGATACCCATGACCAGAAGGATTAGGAAAAACGTCGTATTTTGCCATCAAAATTGACGAAACTGATCAAGAGGCAGACCGTTTTCTTCGACAAAGGCGTTAGAGCTTTCAAGAGCCGCCGCATTTTCCGCCTGCCATTGTTTCGCTTTGGCTACGATAACAGCCCTGCGGACACCATCTTCGGCAGCCCGAGACACGTTTATTTTCAACGCCTTCGCTTCACTTAACAAATGGCTGTCGAGTGACAAGTTGGTGGGCTTGCGTGTGTGCGCGTTCATTGGACTGATCTCCTAGGTCTTTAGGATATGTCCAAGGTCGATGCGCGTCAACTATGCGCATGTCGAATGCGCATAAATTTACCCCACCCCCATGGCAAACAGATCACTCGTAAGGCACAAACGACGGCCGGGACTGCCGCAGGTCACGCAGACTTGGGATATTAGGTTTTGGTAACGTGATCTGCCCCTTGTTTTTACGCCGAAATTCCGCAGAAACCGCCGCGCGTGCTCTGTTGGCCTGCATCGTTTGGAACAGCATCCAATCCAGGAAGTTGTGGCGCATCAGAAAGTTTCGAAGCTGCGCATGGGAAAAGATGTCGCGATCAAAATGATAGAGCGCCGCATTGTGGACATCCGGCGTTGGTTGCGCCGCACCGCACATGCGGCTCAAGAGTTCGGGCAGGTCTTTGGGCGTGCCAATGAATTCGTACTTGCGCAAATGGGTCAACAGCCGCCCGCTGTTCCAATCAAAATTCTTACCCAAGATCATGGAGGACTGAATGTTCAAAAACAGCCCGCGATCCGCCAACAAATTTTGAATGACCGCTGAGGGGTCGGAGTTGTCAGAATCCCGCAACCTCTTGGAAATGGACTGAATATAGGGGGGATGATTGTCATAAAACCGCCCGCCCTTGCGATGGATTTCCAACAGCCAATTGTAGTGCGAACAGACATGGGACACCGGTTCGCGCATGATCGAAAAGAACCGCAAGGGGCGATCCGTGACCTGTTGCAGGCGTCCGCGCATCAGATGAAATGGCACATGCCCGGAAATCCAATCCACCTTTTCTGCAACCCGCTTTAGTTGCGCGCGACGCTCAATGATGCCTTCGCAATGCTCAAATCCGTGGTCAAAGTGGCGTTTCAGAACCGCGTTTACCGTTGATCCCGCAGTTTTGGGGATATGTACAAAGACGATAAGGGGGTTTTCAGAGGTCATGATATGTCTTCCTCTCTTGGTTCAAATAAGACCGCGCAGAAACGCGCCGCGCTTCCAGCCGACCAGGACGTCACCGCCAAATGGCCGCGAATACAAAAGCCGTTTCAAATCCTGCCCCTCGTCCGGAGGGAGTAGCCGCAACAGCGTATTGACATCGAGCGTGTTGAGAATGCCGCGATAGACGCAGTCCAGTTTCACAATCGGCAAACCCAAATGCAGCAGCAATGCAGAATTTTGGTGGATTTGACTGTGCTGCCGGAAATTATCCACCAGTGACGATTTCACGATATCAAGCAGCGTCGCGGGATCAATCCGGTCTTGTTCCAAAAGCCGCGAATTCACTGCGTTCACCAGTTCGTCCAGTGTGGCAATAGAAATGCGACTGGCCGCGGCGCCAGACAGGGCATCTGTCCCGATTTGGATCTGCACATCCCCCAGAAAGTTCAACGACAATTCTTCTTCGATCTCTTCCATCGCCTTGATCAACGAAAACCGCCGTGCAGGTGTCAGCTGGCAGCGGCGCAACAGCGCTATGATCTTTTGCAACTGCTCTTGGTTCAGGTCTTCCAACATGGTTGCGTAACGAATGCTGTCATACAAAGCCTGGAACTGGTCCGCCGAGCTGACACAGCGTTTCAGCGTTTTTGACAGACCCATTTCACCGCGCTTGATCACAGCCGGGCGTACATCACTTAACCGGTATTTCCGCCAATAGGTTTGAAAGGTTTTGTGACGTAGCACGTTGTTCGCAAGGGCGATGCAGAACGATCCCAGATGGTGATTGATTTCATAGTTTTCCGTGGCGCCCAACGCTTCGATTGGGCTGTTCATCATATCGTTCAAAAAGGTTGGCACCCGTTCTGCACTGAAGAACACACTGTCATTCACCATCAGCAACCGTGGGCAGGTTTCGGACCAGTCTTGATCAAAGATGTACTGGAATCCCCATTGGAAACTGCCAAAATCCCGCCCGAAATTGTACCGTTCCACATAGGTGTCGCAAAAGGCATCCATGGATGCGGGGTCTTTGAGCTTAAGGTTGTTGACCGCCAGAACATAATACCCCTGCGCGCGGGCCGCGGCCAAAAGATCCTGAATATCGCTGCGCAATGTCCCTTTTTGGAACAGCGCAATCAGCAGGATTTTCTGACCAAGATACCGTTCGTTTTTATGGATCGTCGGCGTTTTCGACAGGCTTTTAAGGCGGTTCAATTCCGACAAAGCCGTCAGCCGCATCATATTTCCGGGGTACGAACACGCGGCCCTAACTTGCTGGAGAAAGGAAAAAGCTTTCATGGATCATTCCTATGGCTTCGACTTGTCATATTTTGTGCTCAAACGCGGTAACGCGCGTTGCGGGCGCGTTTTGGTTCTGCTGGGGCGGGCGTGGCGTGTCGGCCCTGCGTTTGGGCAGAAAAACACGGGCCAGAAAGGCGCAGAAATCCGCCCGCAAAACACCCAAATCGCTGTACTTTTTGCCGTTTCGAATAAGCCCGGCATAAGCCATCGCCTGTTCACTCACCTGCAGATCCTCTTGCACCACGGTTTCCAGCATGATGGTTTCAACGGCATACCCGCTGGGCAATTCGGTTTTCATGCAAGCACGCACCGCGCGATCCGAAAAGATGCGCATCCCGGATTGCGTATCCCCGATCTGCACGCCAATGCGGTTTGACACCAGTTTCGAAAACACCTGATTGCGGATACGCCGCAGCCATCCGTATTTATGAAAATGTGGGGCCCGCGACAGGCTGACAAGGTCTTCGCCATTGTAGCGTGCCAGCGCGTGCATGAAGTTCCTTGGGTCATGTTCCCCATCGGTGTCGATGGTTCCGATCACAAGGGCATGATGGTCAAGGCAATATCGAAACCCTGACCGCAATGCCGCGCCTTTTCCCATGTTTTTGTCGTGCCGCAACAGGACAACACCCTCTGTTTGGGGGTGTTGCAGTGCAACCTCTGATCCATCGTCGACCACAACGACCAAGTCGAATAGCAATGCTAGGTCTGTCACGATGGAACGCCACGTGTCCGCCTCATTAAATACGGGGGCCACAACAGCGGTTTTAATTGATTGAATCCCGGCCAATTTAAACCTCTCCGTTGAAATGTGTATGTTTGTAAATGCGTCTGGTTCTGATGTTCCCGTTTGTTAAAAATATGTGTGTAAGTGCGTCTGGTCAGACCCTGTTCAAAACAGCAGCCAACCAAAATCCAGCGTTCCCAAGTCGGGTTTGATGATGCACGCCGCTGCTGAACAGCATTTTGATGCGCGTTCGGAATGAACTGCAGCGCGACGTTTTGAACGTTCTAAGAATAGAGGCGTTGTCCGGGGTCATCGTGATATGAGACCGATACAACGCCTGAATATTCTGTTCATTCCAGCTTTTGTATTGCCCGCGAAGTACCATCATCAGGCGTGACAAGATGGCTTTGACACCTTCGCTTGCACCGATAACGTTGCCTTCGTGCTGGCGGTACAAAACCATGGGTTCCGTGTCATAAATGACCTGCCCACCAGCCCCGGACACCACCTGATAAACCCACCAGTCATGTGAGGCGACAGAAAACGAGCCCTGCAGATTGGTCTTTAAAAGGCGCAGTGCTGCGTTGTTGTACAGCATCGTATTGCCACCGCCAATGTTCTGGACAATAGCGTTTTCAAAACTGGGCGCGCGCTTGAATTCGATGGATGGGCGCAAGGGGCGCAGTTGTCGCGTGCAAATCCACGTCCGACCGCAATAGAGAGCGGGAACATCCTCTGGAATGTCCGCCAACGCCGCGATGCCGCGTTCCAGTTTCCCGGGCAACCAGCTGTCATCCTGATCAGCAAATGCCACAAAGGGCGTGTTCGCAGCCAAATTCCGAATGAGCGTCAGAAAGTTCTCCGCAAAGCCCTGCCGCGGCCCGTCTGTATGTGTCACGTCAATCTGTGGATTGGCCCGCGCGAAACAGGAAATCAGATCCTTACTATCGTCGCTGGACCCGTCGTCACCAATGAACAGAGACCAATTGCGATGCGTTTGGTTTTTAAAGCTGACTAACTGATCCGGCAGCCATTCCGCGCCATTATAAACGGCCATCAAAATTGCGACGTTATTCGCATCCGGCACAGCATCTCTGTGGATGCGGCCCGCTTCGTGATTATGATTGTTACCCCCGGCCATTGTCACACTCTATATATTGATCAAATCGCGATAGGTGCGATCAAGAATAAGAAGACCCAATGCGAGCGTGCTGAAGCCAATTAAATAGACGAAACTTGGGGACACATAAGTCGCGTCATATGTCGCATACAGCCCGCTGCGCATTTCTCCCGTGATGTGGTAGAGGGGATTCCACCAAAGGTAATCACGGAAAGCCGATGGGACGGATTCAAAGACAAAAAACAACCCTGACACGATGATCAGTGGCCGTGTGGCAACCTGCCAAAACCGCTCGTACACGGGAAAAGCCGTGCTAAGATAACAGTTTACAGTGCCCACCCCCAGTGCCAAGACAGACGCCATCCCAATGGCGTTAGCGATGTGAACAAGGTCAAAATCCAGTGGCAGTTCATAAAACGCAAAGACCCCGGCGATGACAATCACCATCACCACAAGATGCGTCACCACATTCAAAAGAAAACGCGCAAGGATGACGTCAACAAAGGTAATCACCGGATACGTCATCAATGGGCGAGAGAATCGAATCGCGCTTGCGACTTTACCTGTCACATCCATAAACAGCATAAACGGCAAATATGCAGACGCGTAAAAAAGCACAAACGTTGTCCCTAAAGACGGCGCGCGAAACGCCAATGAAAATACAACAGACAGCAGCCCAATAGCGGCTACCGGTTCTACAATGGCCCAAATGTATCCACCTGGCGACCGCCCAAAAGTAGTAATCATTTCGCGCACCATCATCGCAAAAATAGTCCGTATGGTCGCAAATCTCCGGGTTTTGTGAAGGGTGTTATACATGGTACACTAATTCATCCTTGAACAAATAATAATTCAGAAAGTAGCGCGACTAGAGCACAGGAATTAAAATTTACAAGATTAAATTTTTCATTGGCTGGGTAAAAAATGGAAAAGAATGGAAACGTCCTTGAAATATCGGCGGAAGATATTCGATATCGGTCGGTTAAAGCTCCGGCAAAGCGATCTACTGTCAAATTTCGACATTTTGGAATTGCATTATCATTTCTGATAATCGTGATTGCCCCGATTGCCGCGTCGGGTTGGTATTTATATACGCGCGCCTCAGATCAATTCGCGTCAACAGTGGCGTTTACCGTACGGACCGAAGACGCCATGTCGCCTGTCGATTTGTTTGGCGGAATCGCGGCCGTCTCTGGTGCTTCTACCTCTGATCCGGACATTTTATACGAGTTCATCCAAAGCCAGGAGCTGGTCAAAGCGTTGGATGAACGCATTGATTTAAAATCACTATTTCATACATCAGAGGAAGACTTTGTCTTTTCGTTTGACGAAACGGGCACGATTGAAGATCTGGTTGATTACTGGAATCGCATGGTGCGCACCACGTATGACGCGGGCACAGGTTTGATTGAAGTGCGCGTTTTGGCATTTGATCCAAACGACGCGCAACGCATTACACAGGCGTTATTCGCTGAAAGTTCCGAGTTAATCAATAATATGTCCGCCATCGCACAAGATGACGCGACACGATTCGCACAAGAGGAATTAGACGCCGCAGTCTCGCGATTAAAAGATGCGCGCACGGCATTGGCGCGTTATCGGTCAGAAACGCAAATTGCCGACCCCACAGCTGATATTGCCGCGCAAATGGGGCTTATTGAAAATATGAAGATGCAATTGGCTCAGGCGCTCGTAGATCATGATGTTCTGATAAAAACAACAGTGCCAAATGATTCGAGAATTGAGCGGCTAGCATTGCGTATTGATGTCATTCAAGAACGCATTGAAGAAGAACGCGACAAATTCTCGTCCGACGGGAATTCAGAAAAGGATTCTGGTTTTTCGACTATCCTTGCGGAATTCGAACGCCTTGCTGTGGACAATCGATTCGCGGAAGAGAATTACACAGCCGCCCTTGCGGCCTATTACGCGGCAAAAGCTGACGCGAATCGGCAGTCCAGATACTTGGCCGCACACTTACAGCCTACATTAGCAGAACGCGCGGAATACCCCGAAAGGATTAAATACATTCTTCTGATCGCTGCATTTGCGATGCTCACGTGGTTTATTCTCGCATTGGTTTACTACAGCATCCGGGATCGCAGGTAACACGATGATTATGCTTCGAAACTTGCACAAGACATATACTGTGCATGGCGTGCCGCATGTGGTTGCTGATCGTATTCACGCGACCTTCCCCAGTAAAACATCTGTGGCGCTGTTGGGGCGCAATGG
>CALHST010000158.1 GCA_938038825.1 uncultured Paracoccaceae bacterium
GATTGGCTGAGCGAATGATCAAGCCGCCCCATCAGTGAATTCAAGGACATCACCAAAGGCGCCATTTCACGCGGTACCGGTTTCTTGAACGGGCTCAGGTCCTGTGGGCCGCGCCGCGTGACCGATGTGGTCAGTTTGTTCAGCTGCCCCATGGTCGCAGACGTGGCCCAAAACGACAGGGCGGCGGCAAGTGCAAAGAAACCAATCCCGAACAGTGCCGCGTTGCGGGAAATCTGATCCAGTGTTTCGGACAAAGCGTCCTGTGTCTGTGCAATGGCAATCTGGATTTCCGTCCGTTTATTCGCGCCAATCAACGTGCGGCTTGCCGTGACCTGGCGCGCAACTGCGCCGCGCACTTCAATTGTCTTGAACTTACTGGTGCCCCCATCAGGGTCGCGGCCCAAGGACAGATCCTGATAACCGGACAGGAATGCGCCGTCCTGAAAAATGGCGTAAAACACCCGATCATCTGCCGATGTACTCAGCATTGAGAACGCGGCATAAGGAATGTCGACCTCGACCAGATCATCGCGAATGGCGGCAGCGTCCAGCATCGAGGTGGCCGAGGCAACAAGGATATTGTCCTGACCCTGCTGCGCAACTTGTACTGCATAGTTACGGACAACAAAGAACAAGAGAACTGCCAACAACGCGGCCCCGCCGATCAGCGTGAACGCCAACCGGTTCCCGAGTGAGCCTGAAACGCGTGGACTATCCGTCATGGTCCAACCGATACCCAAGACCGCGCAACGTGGTGATTTTCAAGTTCGACGCCTCTAGATGTCGCCGTAAGCGACCCACATAGACTTCGATGGCATTTTCGGACACGTCATCATCATAAGAAAACAATCGGTCCGCCAGTTTTTGTTTGGAAAATACGTGACCGGGGGCGTTCAAAAACAGCTCTAGCAGCCGCAATTCCCGATTGCGTAGCGTGACCGCGATCCCCCCGACAGCCAAGTGACCCGCAACGGGGTCAAAGACGATGCCGCCAATTTCAATTGTGGTCTTTGCGATCCCGGATTTGCGCCGCAACACAGCACGACACCGGGCCTCTAGCTCTGCGTGATCAAAGGGTTTGGTGACGTAATCGTCCGCTCCCAGATCAAGCGAGCCGATTCGATCTGAAACCTGACTGCGGGCGGTCAAGACAATCACGGGTGTATCCAGATCGCTGGCACGGTGCTTTTTCAGGAAATCACGCCCGTCCCCATCTGGCAGCATGATATCCAACAGGATCAAATCATAGTCACCGGTGGCAACATAGGCGGACGCGTCCTCTAATTTCTCGGCATGATCAATGACATGACCATCCAGGCGCATGCGCGATGTGATCGCAACTGCGAGCTCCTTGTTATCTTCGACAAGTAGAAATTTCATCCGGGTCCAACGTTTGAATTTAGCGAGGTTAGGTCTGTGTCAGGTCTATGTCAGGTTGACATGCTTTTAACCCGCGTAACTGAGCCGCCATGCGGCCAGTTGTCAAATGGGAGGACACTATGTTGAATATCAAACTGGGCCGTCGCGCTCTTATTGCGGCTGTCGCCGCCTTTGGTCTGGCTGGGCCGGTTGCTGCGGATGGACACAAAGTTCTGGACAGCATCCACTTTCTGATCCCCGGCGGCGCCGGTGGTGGTTGGGACGGAACCGCACGCGGCACAGGCGAAGCCCTGACCGGTGCAGGTCTTGTCGGAAGCGCGTCTTACGAAAACATGTCTGGTGGCGGTGGCGGCAAAGCCATTGGGTTCCTGATCGAAAATGCCGATAGCAATCACGGCACGCTGATGGTCAACTCGACCCCCATCGTGATCCGGTCGCTGACCGGTGTATTCCCGCACAACTTCCGGGATCTGACATTGGTGTCGGGCACAATCGGTGACTATGCGGCGATTGTTGTTGGCAAAGAAAGCCCCATCAATTCGATGGCGGATCTGCTGGCAGCTTATGACGCGGATCCAAGCGCAACCGCCATTGGCGGTGGTTCGGTACCCGGTGGCATGGATCACTTGGTTGCGGCCATGGTGATGGAAGCA
This sequence comes from uncultured Paracoccaceae bacterium, assembly GCA_938038825.1. GTDB lineage: Bacteria > Pseudomonadota > Alphaproteobacteria > Rhodobacterales > Rhodobacteraceae > Aliishimia. The sequence goes on from CALHST010000158.1 coordinate 2,034, forward strand.
GCAGGCAAAGACGCGTTGGGTGTGAAGTACATCCCGTATGACGCGGGCGGTAAAGCCATGGCAGCGCTGCTGTCAGGCGAAATCGCAGCCCTGTCCACTGGCTTTTCCGAAGCAGTTGATCTGGCAAATGCGGGTGAGGTTAAAATCATCGGTGTGACAGCAGACGCGCGTGTTGATGCGGCCCCTGATGCCATGACCATGATCGAGCAAGGCATTGAGACAACCTTTGTCAACTGGCGTGGGTTCTTTGGTGCACCCGGCCTGCCCGCAGATAAGTTGGCAACGTACCAAGATGCCATCAGCAAGATGTATGACACACCCGAATGGGAAGAAGTCCGCGCCCGCAACGGTTGGGTCAACATCCATAACTCTGGCGACGACTTCCTGACCTTCCTTGAAGCGCAGGAGAAAGCCATTGGCGATCTCATGAAGAAGCTTGGCTTCCTCTGATAGACACACCGGCAGAGCGGTTCGCTGCTCTGCCACACTATGACTATCCATGGGAGGGGACGTTATGGCGTTGGATCGTTGGATTGCGCTTGTATTGTTGGGCATTTGTCTGGCCTACGGTTATGCCGCTTGGTTTACGATGGACGGCAGTCTTGCCCCTTTCATGAAACGTAACCCTATCTGGCCAAGTACCTTCCCCAAGGTGCTGTCGATCCTTGGCATCTTTGCCACGCTGATCATTCTTTTGGGCTTTGAAAAGAGCGAGCCAAAGGAGGCAGATATCGATTATCGCCGTTTGGGCGAATACCATCTTGGGCAGGCTCTTTTTCTGCTTGGGCTAATGGTGGCCTATGCGCTGTGCCTGCGCCCGCTTGGGTTTCTTATTTCAACTGCAACCTTCTTGATCCTTGGGTCCTATATTCTGGGCGAGCGGAGATGGCATATCATGCTGCCCGTCGCTGGGTTCGCCACATTGGCGGTCTGGTATCTGGTGCAAGAGGTTCTTGGCATTTACATGCGCCCTTTGCCGGGCTTTTTGGGAGGCTGACATGCTTGAAGGTCTGCTGATTGGTCTCACGACGGCCTTGTCATTTCAAAATCTGGCGATGGTGATCGCGGGCTGTTTGATCGGGACATTCATCGGGATGTTGCCGGGATTGGGGCCGATGTCGATCATCGCCATCATGATCCCCGTTGCCATATCCATGGGCGATCCCTCTGCCGCGCTGATCCTGTTGGCGGGAGTCTATTACGGGGCCATCTTTGGTGGCTCAACCTCTTCGATCCTGCTAAACGCACCGGGCGTCGCAGGCACGGTCGCGTCAAGTTTCGACGGCTATCCGATGTCACAGCAGGGCAAGGCCGGAAAGGCCCTGACCATCGCGGCAATCGCCAGTTTTGCTGGTGGGACGATTGGTGCGATCTTGCTGATGATCTTTGCGCCTGCCTTGTCGTCCGTGGCGCTCTTGTTCCATTCAGCGGAATACTTTGCCTTGATGGTTGTCGGTCTGTCAGCCATCGCTGCGTTTGCAGGAACTGGCCAAGTCGCAAAGGCCATGATTATGACCGTGCTTGGCCTGATCATGGCGACTGTTGGCGAAGGCGCGTTGTTCAATCAGCCCCGGTTCACGATGGGGATCATGGACCTGCAATCCGGGTTTGGTTTCATCACACTGGCCATGGCTATGTTTGCCCTGCCCGAAGCCTTGTTCCTTGTGCTGAAGCCAAAGAACCTTCAGGGGGACGATGGCGAAATCAAGGATCTGCGCATCACCCGTGCCGAGGCCCGCGCCATTGCGCCTGTCATTGGTCGCCAATCTTTGCAGGGGTTCTTTATTGGCGTGCTGCCCGGTGCGGGCGCAACAATTGCCAGCTTTCTGGGCTATGCGGTTGAACGGAATATCGCGCCCAAGCATGAACAGGACGAGTTCGGCAAAGGGTCGATCAAAGGCCTTGCCGCGCCGGAAACAGCCAACAATGCGGCTTGTACGGGATCTTTCGTACCACTCCTTACGCTTGGCATACCCGGCTCTGGGACCACCGCCATCCTTTTGGGCGCACTCATTGCCCTGAACGTCACGCCGGGACCGCGCCTGATGCTGGACGAACCGCAGATTTTCTGGGCCGTGATTATGTCGATGTTTATCGGCAACCTCGTTCTTTTGATCCTGAACCTGCCGCTGATCCCGTATATTGCCAAAGTCTTGGCTGTTCCGCGCACGTTCCTGATCCCGTTCATCCTGTTTTTCACATTGATGGGTGCCTATATCGGCCAGAACAATGCCACCGAATTGTTGTTGCTGGTTGGGTTTGGCGTTTTTGCCACCGCGCTGAAATTTGCGGACTATCCGCTTGCGCCGCTTTTGATCGGGTTCATTCTGGGTGGGATGATGGAGGATAACTTCTCGCGCTCGATGCAGCTTTATGATGGCGTCAGCTTTATATGGGAACGTCCAATGACATTGGCCCTGTTGGTCATCGCCGCCATTCTGGTGCTGCTTCCCAGCTACCGCGCGCGGCGTGCCAAAACCCGCGCAGCAGG
>CALHST010000159.1 GCA_938038825.1 uncultured Paracoccaceae bacterium
CCGCCAAACATATCATATGCTGCGTGGTGGCCCGGTGGACGGCAAAGCGCAAAAGCCGATGTGGCCCCTGCTCGCAGACGTGCCGCCCCAGTCAATGCGACCTGAGCCGAGGCATAAGCCGCCTCCCACGTGCCATCCGAAATGGACGTTTCACAGGCCAGCGCATAATACCCCAATCGCCCTTCGATGTGACGCGGGATGTGCGTGGACATGCGCCGCGCGGGCCAAACGGTTGTTATCGCTTCGCCAGAAAACCCCTCTGCGACCCAGTCAGCCCAAGCGGTTTCAAGGAACGACACAAACCCCGCATCATGCACGGCAAAGATCGGGTCCATGCCAAAATCATCGGGCGCTGAAATCGGGCCAAGATCAACCGCCTTCAATCGCTCAAGAATATACTCAACACGCGAGGGGCGCTCGAACGGTTCGACAAGCTCTCCGCCGTAAAGTTCGGTCTTCGAGTTTCTCAGAAGGTGTTTTTCGGTGAAGATCGTTTCCATTGTCTGTCCCGCAAGCCAAGTTTGGGCGACCGCACCGCCGCCCAAATGTTGTAATAGGCGTTTATTTCTTCAAGTTGGTCCAGATCTGATCATAGACAGCTTGGGTCGCTTGGTCACAAACCTCAATAAACGCACCTGCGCCTGCGTCTGCAGGTGGATTGGATTCTGGCAACGTCGCCAATTCTGGATCAAGGAATTCACCTGCGCCAGAAACGCCCAAACCATACCTTGCAAAGTTTGACACAGCTGCGATGTTTTCAGGCTCTAGCAAGAAGTCCATGAACTTGATCGCATTTGCGCGATTGGGGGCATCGTTCAACAGCACGACATTGTCCATCCAAACAACATAGCCCTCGGATGGGAACGCATAGGTAATAGACTCTTTTTCAGAACGCGCTTTGGCACTGAAACCATCGTAAATCATACCAACGGTCACATCGCCAGATACCAGAACTTCTTTTGCGGTATCGGAATTGAAAGACGCCCAGTTTTCCTTGGCCCCTTGCAACATATCATTGAGCGCAGACAGTTGCGCGCGATCCGTGGAACATTGCGGAATCCCCATATGCAGGGATGCCAACGCCATCACTTCCCCCTGACTGTCAAGCATGTTGATCTTGCCCTTCAGATCTTCGGGTGGATTAAACAGAATATCTGTTGTGTTGATGTTTCCAGAATAGGCGCTTGTGTCGACCGCAAATGCCGTGGAACCCCATTGATAAGGGATCGAATGTGTCCGACCCGGATCAAAGCTTGGATCAGCCCATTCCGGCGCGATGTTACCCTTGTTTGCCAACTCGCCATCTGCAATTGTGTCCAACAGACCTTCACCCGCCATGATCGCAACCATGTAGTCCCCTGGCACTGCAACGTCATAGGTGCCCATGCCGCCCGCTTTAAGAGAGGCCAGCATCGCCTCGTTGGAATCATAAGTGTCCATGGTGACATTGATCCCGGTTTCCGCCGTGAATTTATCCAACAACTCCTGCGGCATATATTCGAACCAATGATAGATGACCAAGTCGCCCTCTGCCGTGGCGGCGCCTGCTGTCAACGCCAAAGCAATGGCTGTTGAGGTAAGAAATTTCATGTCTGTTTCTCCTTGTTGCAATGTTATTTTGTGTTGTCCCATTTGGACACAAAGTAAGACACCGTGACCATCACAACCGAGATGCCCAAAAGCATCGTAGATATGGCCATGATATTGGGCTTGATGCCTTGTTTGACCGAGCCGAAGATCGCGGTTGGCAGGGTTTCAACCCCTGCTCCTTTGACGAAATTTGTGATGATAAAATCATCAAGGCTGACGATGAACGCCAACAAGAAACCCGAGATGATGCCCGGCATCATCAGGGGCAACAGCACCCGGCGAAACGCTTGCGCGCGGGTTGCATACAGATCCATCGCGGCCTGCTCATATGTGTCTTCGATTCCTTGCATGCGCGCTTGAATGGGCAGATACGCAAAGGGAATGCAAAACGCGATATGTGCGATCAGTATCGTCAGATAGCCGCGCGTGAAGCCAATTGCGTTGAAGAAAATCAGTGTGGCAACGGCCAGTACAATCTCGGGCACCATAATCGGCAGTGTAATCAGCCCAAGGGACGGCATCCTTAGGCGGAACCGCCCCCCGCGTACGATGGCAGTTGCAGAAATGACCGCAATCGTTGTCGCCACAAATGCCGCGATTAATGCGATGGAAAAAGAATTCAGCGCGGCCTGTTTGAACTTACCGCTTTCCGGGCCGGTAAAGACATCTGCATACCACCGCAGCGAAAGGCCCTCCCATACGGTAATCGATGGCGAGGCATTGAAAGAATAGACCGTCACAACCACCAGCGGCGCGTATAAAATCACGATGCACAACACCGTAATCGAAAAGAACCCGCGATAGGTTTTGACGTCCGTTTGTGCGCTCATCCCCCTGCACCCGCGCGGCGCTGTTGGCGTGCCGAAATCAACAAGACGATCAAGACCATGGTCAGCAAGATCATAGATGCGGCGGCCCCAAACGGCCAATTGCCCGCGTTTCCTTTGAATTGCTCTTCGATAAGCGATCCGATCATGAAGTTCTTGGCGCCCCCCAATAGATCAGGCGCCAAAAACGCACCAAGGCTGGGCACAAATACCAGAATGCAGCCAGCGATCACGCCGGGCTTCACTGCGGGCAAAACCACCCTGCGCAGCGTCGCCCATTTGGTCGCGTACAGATCTGCTGCTGCCTCGGACAAGGTGAAATTATACCGCTCCACCGCTGCGTAAATCGGCAACACCATGAACGGCAGATAACTGTAGAAAAGCCCCAATTGTACTGCGAGGTTTGTGTTAATGATGCCAAGGGGGTCATCAATCAGGCCGATATGGATCAAAAAATCGTTCATGGGGCCTTGATCGCGCAACAGAAACTTCATGGATACGGTACGAATAAGCAAGTTCACCCAATAGGGAATTGTGATCAAAAACACCCAAAGCGCGCGCGTCTTTGCAGGACGTGTTGCGATAAAGTAAGCGGTCGGAAAGCCGATCAGCAACGACAACAAGGTCGCTAGCCCCGCCTGCCAAATTGATCGCCAGAAAATGCCAATATACGTCCATTCCAACTGAGGCGGCGCATCACCAAAGAGCCCCCGGTCAAAGAAAAACTGGTCGTAAGCCCCAAGAGAAAACTCCCAGATCACCCCGCCCCGGAATTCCTTGGTCAAAAAGGAATAGACCAGCATCATCGCCACAGGGGCAGCCACAAAAATCAGCAAGACCAACCACGACGGCAGCAACAACCAATGGCGCGCGTGCGCATAGGTTTCGGAAACGGCATTGCCAGTGGTGGTGGTGTCTGCGCCGGCCATCAGTCCACCAACAAGCGCGC
>CALHST010000160.1 GCA_938038825.1 uncultured Paracoccaceae bacterium
TTCGAGCACATCAAGCAAACCGCTGAAATTGCCAACCAAATGCGCGGTACACCGGTCAAGATGACCTATTCCCGCGAAGAAGACTTCGCCCATGACTTCCCCCGCCACATCTCGATGGGTCGCGGACGGGGCAAGGTTGAAGACGGCAAAGTGGTCGCGCTGGATCTGGCTGTTGCAGCGCCATCAGTGATCAACTCGCAAATGGGGCGGGCCAATATCTCGGTTCCCGGCCCGGACAGCCAAATCGCGGCCGGGTCTTGGAACAACCCCTATACGCTCGACGGGCTGCGCATGTGTGCCTATCGCGCGCCAGAACTCGCGCCGACCTCGTCTTGGCGCGCCGTGGGTGCGCCCGCTGCTGGGTTCTATTTCGACAGCTTTCTGGACGAATTGATCCACGCGGCTGGCGCAGACCCTATGGCGGAACGGATCCGCCTGATGCAGCACGACTATTCCCGCAAAGTGCTGGAAGCCGTGGCAGAGATGTCCTCGTGGGGTGGCGAGCTTGCCCCCAACAAGGGACGCGGTGTGGCCTTTGTCGAAAGCTTTGGCGTCCCCGTAGCCGAAGTGGTCGAGGTCACGAACACAGATGCAGGCATCAAGATTGAAAAGGTCTGGGTCGCAGCAGATGTGGGCACAGTTGTTGACCCGGTAAACTTTGAAAACCTTGTTCAGGGGGGTGTTGTCTATGGACTGGGGCACGCGATGAACTGTGAAATCACCTATTCCGACGGCATGGCAGAACAGTCCAACTATCACGCACACGAAGGGATGCGGATGCATCAATGCCCCGAGATCATCGTGAAAGGGCTGGAGAACCAAACTAAAATCCGTGGCATCGGGGAACCCCCAGTTCCACCTGCGGCCCCCGCCTTGGCCAACGCGATCTTTGCGGCCACGGGGCAGCGAATTCGGGAAATGCCGTTCAACAAACACATCGACTTTGTCTAAGGGGCTGTGATGCTGCGTTTTTTGATGGTTACACCCGTTGCAATTGGCCTGTCCGTGACATTTGTGACCGCCGAAAGCACCATTGATGTCACACCACCCGCGCCGGGATCCGTCAGCAAGGCTGACGGTCTCGCCGCATGGAGCCGGATCTACGAAGTCACCTCACATCCACGCTGTTCCAACTGTCACACGGGCGCGTCAGATCGTCCGATGTGGTCCGGCCCATCTTATGGGAAAACCCGCGCGCATGGCATGAATATCCGCGCAGGGGAAAGCCGCATGGGCGTTGAATATGTTCCCTGCGCCACGTGCCATGTGACCAATCTGAACGCCAGCAGCACAAATGAAACGCCCCACACTGCCCCGCAAGTGGCTGCCCCCTGGCGTTTGGCCCCAATCGAGGCTGATTGGTTCGGCAGATCATCGCAGGAAATCTGCACCCAATTGCGAGACCCGGACCGCAATGGTGACCGCACATTGGAAGATATCGCCGCGCATTTGGATCATGACGTGATCCTGCATTGGGCTTGGAACCCGGGCGGTGGCCGCGAAGCAGCCCCCTATTCCCTGCAAGAACACGTGACGGACATCCTCGCATGGGGAACCGCTGGGTTTCCGTGTGAGGGCGACACATAACACGTGTTCCAGAACAGAAGCCCTCAGATGGCCTTGCCACGTCGTGATAAGGTGTCGCGATTTACCACCAGACGCGGCTATCTTGCGATGGCGCAACCGGTCAATTGGCCGCTGGTATTACGTTTTGGGACGCGACTCTTCGAAGAATTCATAGGCCCGCTGCGTCCAGCCCCGAGGCAACCCGTGCCCGCCATTGTGCACATCCAAACGCACGGGCGCGCCACGACAGCTTTTGTCCCAGGAACGGGTGCGGAATTCATCACCGATGTCCAATGTGTCCGGATTTGAACGACACCCATTAGCCTGACGCGCAAATTCCAGTGAATCCCAAAGACTGCCCTGATGCCAATCCCGGATCTGGCGGCCCTCAAACGGAACCTGCCCATCCGCAAAGCCATGGACTTGCAAAATGGGCAGCCCCTGAAGGCCTGCGCAATCGGTTGTATTGGGTCGCCGCAAAGCCCCCGCAACGCTGACCATCCCGGCCAAACGATCCCCAGCCTTACACGCCAACAGCCACGCCATCGACCCGCCCGCAGAAAAACCGCCCGCATAAATGCGATCCGTATCAATATTCAACCGCGCCTCAGCCGCCTTTAAAGCTGCAAAGGCAAAATCCACGTCGTCACGCGGCGCACCATCGCGCGCTGGATAAGATCGCGCCCCATCGCTGCGCTTATACCCATTGGGCGCCAACAAAGCGTACCCGTTTTCAAGGAAATCCCGCTGCAATCCACCGCCACGGTGGATAGACGCCCCATTGCCCCGATGGCCGTGAAACCAGATCAACACCGGATGCGGCCCCGGACCGTCTGGAATGCGCAGATGGTAGTCGCCACCGTCAATCTCACACGGCGCATCCGGGCCGCAATCTTGCGCCCAAACAGACGATGCCGCCATCGTCACTATCGCGGCCAAAACGGATCGGATCATGCAACGCTCTCCATAAGTGTGTCTCAGTGCTCGCAATCTGACCGACATAAATCAACCGCTCTTGCGTCACGTTTTCGTTTCTTTGGTTAAGTAACGCAATTTACAGGGTTCTCCCCCAAGGCTACAAACACCCCTTCCAATTCAGCACCTGCACTGCGAACATGACATCATGACCAAAACTGCCTTTGTGACCGGATCTGCCGGCTTTATCGGATATTTTACCTGTCGCGCTTTGATTGCAGAAGGCTGGACTGTCGTCGGTCTTGATGCCCTGTCCGATTATTATGACGTCACATTGAAAGAACGACGCCACGCGATGTTGTCCCAGTCAGCAGGCTTCACACCCGTAATTGGTCGTCTGGAAACCCCAAGTTTGCTGTTGGATCTATTCGAACAGTATAAACCTGACCTTGTCATCCACCTCGCCGCCCAAGCGGGGGTGCGCTATTCCATCGACAATCCGGCGTCCTACGTGCAGGCCAATTTGGTAGGCACGGCCGAGCTGTTGGAAGCCGCCCGTGCGCATCCGCCCGCGCACATGCTGCTCGCCTCCACCTCCTCGGTCTATGGTGCCAATACCGAAATGCCCTATCTTGAGACGCACAAAGTCGATACGCAAATGTCGTTCTATGCCGCCACCAAAAAAGCGACCGAGGCGCTGGGTCACTCTTACGCGCATCTTTATGATCTGCCGATCACCATGTTCCGCTTTTTCACGGTCTATGGCCCGTGGGGCCGCCCGGACATGGCGCATTTCAAGTTCACCAAGGCAATCCTGAACGGCGATCCGATCGATGTTTATAATCACGGCGAGATGATGCGCGACTTTACCTATATTGACGATCTGGTCGCCTCCATCCTTGCGCTTGCTGCCGCGATCCCTGAAAAAGACGCCCCGGTAGACGGGGACAGCCTGTCTGCTGTGGCCCCGTTTCGCGTCGTGAACATCGGCAATGGCGCGCCTGTGAAGCTGATGGATTACATCGCCGCAATCGAAGCCGCCTGCGGGAAAGAAGCGCAAAAGAACTTTCTGCCGATGCAACCCGGTGACGTCCCTGCCACCTGGGCCGACACAACATTGCTGACCAACTTGACGGGCCAACGCCCAGTCACACCCGTCACCGAAGGCCTGCAGCACTTTGTGGACTGGTACCGCGACTACTACCAAATCTAACCACACGACCGGAGCAACCCAATGCACCTCGACCAAGCCATGCAAGAGCGCCGCTCCATTCGCGGGTTCACCAAGGATCCGGTTCCACAGGCTTTGCTGGAAGAAGTCATCGCACTCGCCAACCGCGCGCCCTCCTCCATGAACACGCAACCCTGGCATTTGCACGTACTCACCGGCAAGCCGCTCGAACAGGTCCGCAAGGGCAATACGGAACGTATGCTGGGCGGCGTCACGCCTTCGCGCGAGATCGAAGACTATGCTGCCTACGAAGGCGAACACCGCAAACGCCAAATCGAAATCGCCGTACAACTGTTCGAGGCCATGGGGATCGAACGCCACGACGCCGAACGTCGGCAAGACTGGGTGATGCGCGGGTTTCGCCAATTCGACGCGCCTGTTTCTGTCGTCGTCTGCTTCGACCGCACGCTCCTCAACAACACCATTGCGCATTTCGACACTGGGGCCATGACCTACGGCCTTGTTCTGGCGGCATGGGCTAAAGGCCTTGGTGCTGTCATCAATGGCCAAGGTATCATGCAAAGCCCCGTGGTGCGCGACATTGCCCAAATCCCCGAAGATCAAGTCATCCTGACCTGCGTCGCACTCGGTTGGCCTGACAATTCCTTTGTCGCCAACTCTGTCGTCTCCCGCCGCCGCCCAACCGAAAACGTCACCCGCTTCCTTGGCTTTGACACCTAAAGCACGTCCCTTTCCATTCTTTTGGTGAAAAATACCTCCGCCGGAGGCTCCCACTCTTTCCACACAGCCCACAGGCAGTTAAAGCAGCGCAAACCACAGCCAAGAGGCCGCCCATGTCTTTCGACCGTTCCATCAAAATTGCCCCATCCATTCTTGCTGCTGACTTCGCCAATTTCGGGGCGGAATGCGCCGCAGTCGAGGCCCAAGGCGCGGACTGGATTCATGTGGACGTCATGGACGGGCATTTTGTGCCCAACATCACCTTTGGCCCTGCGACCTGTGCTGCGATCCGCCCCCATATCAAGGGCGTGATGGACGTGCATTTGATGATTGCGCCGGTTGATTCCTATATCGAAGACTTCGCAAAAGCTGGCGCAGACGTGCTGACCGCCCATGTCGAGGCTGGTCCTCATATCCACCGCACTTTGCAAGCCATCCGTGCCAATGGCATGCGCCCCGGCGTGGCGCTAAACCCGGGCACACCAGCCGAGTCCGTGGCAGAACTGCTCGATATGGTCGACCTTATCTGCGTCATGACGGTAAATCCCGGCTTTGGCGGGCAGAAATTCATCGACATGAGCGCCAAGATCAAAGCCCTGCGCACCATGATCGGAGATCGCGAGATTCACATCGAAATCGACGGCGGTGTTGATCCCAAAACTGCACCTTTGGTTGCCCAAGCAGGTGCGGACGTATTGGTGGCAGGCTCTGCTGTCTTCCGGGGCGGTTCTGTCCAAGATCCCGCGCCCTATCGCGACAACATCCGCGCCATCCGCGAGGCCGCCAAAGGCGTTTACGTTTAAGCCAAACGTTTCGCTATCGGGGCCAGGCGGCGTGCATAAAGCCAGGTCCCCCCTAATTGATGCGCCCGCGCCCCACATCCCAGCTTGAACCGCGCCAATCCCGGCGCGTTCACGGTATCCAACGAACCCAAGTCCAACACCGTTGTACCGTGCTCAGCAAACCAATCCGCCGCAGCCGCCATCAGCAGATTATGCGCATGATGCGCCCGCCCCAATTCATTGCTATGTCCCAAGAAATACGTCGCACCAGCCCCGTGGCGCAGGAACACCATGCCTGCAACGGGTTGGCCCTCCAATTCCGCCCAAAACACCCGCGCCATGTCGGGATTTTCAACCGCATAATGGGCCGCGATCACACCCGGATACCCTTTGTATCGCCGAACTTTCCGAAACGCTGACTCACGCGCCAACAACCAATGGTTCCCATTTGCCGGCAATGACCCATGCCGCAATGTCAGCGCGCCCCCCTTTGCTCGTCGCAAGCGGTTGCGCCATTTTTGATGCATACGAGACCAGCGCAGATCGCGCCCTCCCGACAGATCCCAAATCGCTACGGAAGACGGCGTCATCACCGGCAGCAAACCCGCCCGCGTCAATTCAGTCGCCGCCAACGTCTCTGCATTGACCAACACCGGATGGCCCTGCTTGCGCATACCATCTACCAAGGCCTGCACATCCGCAGCGCCTGCCCAAACCGGCCCACGTGAGATCAAGCTGATCCATCCCAGACATGGCCACCAAGTCGATTGCAAAACTGCGCGCCCGTGAACGGCACCAGGCATATCAA
>CALHST010000161.1 GCA_938038825.1 uncultured Paracoccaceae bacterium
AGGTGAGTTAAACAGGTTGCCCTCGTTCACGTTGGACGACCCGGCATTTGGCCCATCTGTATGGACGGTCGGGTTGCCCGCCATCACATACAAATCCCAGTCAAACGTGGACTTTCCGTGATCTTGGTTATGCGGACGCCAACGCACGATCTGACCGTAGTTGTTGGCCTCGCGTGGGTTTGGCGCGTTCGGGATCATCGGCTCACCGCCCGCATTGGTGCGCACAGTGCCATCGTCGTTCAACGCACCGCGACGCGAGTTGTTGGTCAGGCAGCAATAAGCCTCGACTGCGCGCGGGTTCACCGCGACCCATTCAGGACGGTCCATTGTAGTGGCCCCAACTGCGGAGGCTGCTGTGCGCGAGAAGATCGCGATTTCCGCTTCGGTCATGCCCGTCGATTCTGGCGTCAACGCCAACCATGTGCCGGTCAAATCATCGTTGAAGCGCGCCGCATGCAGCTGACCTTCGCTCAGCAAGGTCGACGTATCGCCGCCGGGCACATAGATGTCACGCGACACCCACTTATACATGAACTCGCCACGCTCATCGTCGCCCATATAGACCACAACGCGGCCCTCTGGCGTCAGCGCATAGGCAGCATTCTCGTGCTTAAAGCGGCCCAAAGCCGTGTGCTTGACCGGGGTCGAGTCGGGATCGGCCGGATCAATCTCAACAATATAACCCACGCGGTGTGGTTCGTTCGGGTTCTTGGACACGTCAAAGCGGGCATCCCATTTGTGATAATCGTATCCCCAGCCATCCGGGCCAACGCCATAGCGTTTGTATCCGGCGGCAACCACCTCATCCGTTGGCATGTCGCCGGTCGATCCAAAGTAGCCGTTGAAGTTTTCTTCGCAGGTCAAATAGGTGCCCCACGGCGTGCGGCCCGAACCACAATTGTTCATTGTTCCCAATGACGCTGTGCCCGTTGGGTCGGCATCTGTCTTCAAAAGATCATGCCCGGCAGCGGGCCCATCAATGGACATCGGCGCATTATGGGTTAAACGGCGATTATAGGGGCTGTCGACAACAACGGCCCACCCGTCCGGACCCTCGGCCACTTCCATGACTGTTACACCCTGCAAGCTTTGCAGCAGCAACACGTCATCCGCGTTGCGCGGCGTGCCGTCTTCGGCATCGGGCAAATTGATCTTGCGGTTCGCATATTCGTTGTTCACAACGATGATTTGCTTGTCCCCAACCAGGAACAACTCCATCCCATCGGTGTTTTCACCAAACACCTTGTCCGATCCAGCCGCCGGAATCCCCTTGGCCGCGTCAAAGGCAGGCGCGTCCGAAAACAGCGGATCGCCCCACCGCACAACGGTTTTCCAGGAATAGCCCTCGGGCACGTGCACCGTGCCGTCGGTCTGCGCGGCAAGCTGCGAAAACGCAAAGCGGTCCGCTTGTTGCGCCTGCGCCGTCGTACCCTTTAGAAAGGCAGTGCCCATCACGGCTGCACCAGATCCAAAGGCCAAGGTGCTGCCCAAAAATCCACGACGCGACATGGCGCGGTCAACAACGCGGTCAAATTCTTGCACCTCTGGGCGCGGGAAATTCATTTCATCCCAGTCATCCGCAGAGACTGTGTTCAGGTCGATCTTATTCATGTGGTCTTGCTCCCAAGTCAGGTGGCGAAAATTGTACTGCTCGCCTATGGTGTAACCGTAACACTCGTATGACAGGCGACATGCTGCGCAAAAAAATACCAAGCGCTTTGCAATCTGGGAATCTTCCGTCCCCCCACGGGCCGCACCCGGTATAGTAGCAACGACAAACCCTTTGGCAATAAAAAGATTTTCGCGCGCATCAAAGCGGGCTGAACAGGTTAACCGCGGCGCCTTACGCTGTGTTGACCTGATGCGTATTTGGGAATTGGGACCAACCAAAACAGACGAAATACAGACAGCTTACAGTCCGCGTTTTTGTTATACAGGATTGGTCTTAGCGGCCTGTTCCGCCCGCTGCGCCGCGCACTAAAGTGCACGGCGCGATCACAGTTTAGCGGATGCGGGCTTCGGTCTGTGCGTCAAACACCATTACGCGATGCGACTCAAAGCTGATCGATACGGTATCCCCTTCCGAGGCGCGCTCATCCCCGCGTTCTTCCACGATAATCGCTTCGCCGGTGCTGGCCGACAAGTGGGTATAGCTGACCCCGCCTAGCGCTTCGGTCAGCTCGACGTTCAGGCCCGATCCAGCCTGCTCGACAATGATGTGTTCCGGACGCACACCCATTGTCACGGCTGTGCCTTCCGCAGGCAAAGTCACCGTGGTTTCAACCGATTGCCCCAAGGCTGGCACGTCGATTTTTCCGCCCTTCACCGTGCCGTTCAGGAAGTTCATCGACGGAGAGCCAATAAAGCCAGCCACAAATTTGTTGTCCGGGTTGCGATACAATTCAAGTGGAGCACCCACTTGTTCAATGATCCCAGCACGCAGCACGACAATCTTGTCAGCAAGCGTCATCGCTTCGACTTGGTCATGTGTCACATAGATCATTGTCGCACCAATCTCTTGGTGCAAACGGGCGATTTCGACCCGCATTTCAACACGCAGCTCTGCATCCAGGTTGGACAAGGGTTCGTCAAAAAGGAACACTTCGGGACCACGCACAATCGCACGGCCAATGGCCACTCGCTGACGCTGACCACCAGACAGGGCTTTGGGTTTGCGTTTCAGGTATTGGTCCAGCTTCAGAATATCCGAAGCCCCTTTGACCTTTTTGTCGATCTCGGTGCGTTCCACCCCGTTCATTTTCAGACCGAAACCCATGTTTTCTTCCACGGTCATATGCGGGTAAAGCGCATAGGTGTGGAACACCATGGCCACGCCACGATCTGATGGATCCATCCGAGTAACATCCCGTGATCCAATGTGAATTTGGCCCTCTGTGGTTTCTTCAAGCCCCGCGATCATCCGCAGCAAAGTGGATTTCCCGCAGCCTGATGGCCCCACAAAAACACAAAATTCGCCGTCTTCGATTTCAAGGTCCACGCCGTGGATCACTTGAACGTCTCCATAACGTTTGATGGCCTTTTGAAGTGTAACTCCGGTCATGTTCCAGTCCCTTGTAAGTGTTCTTGTTTTGCGTCCCTGTCAGGAAACGCCCAATTCTTTGCATCCCATGCAATTTTTGCAGCGGTGTCTTGTAGATGCGGTACCAAATCCGTGAGATTGTCCAAACTTGTCCGCGTTGTAGATCCGGTAATAGACATTGCGCCCAACACCCGGTCAGACGGACCAAGTATCGGAACGGCCACACAAATAATGCCCGGTTCGTGTTCCTCTCGGTCATAGGCAAAGCCGCGTTTGCGGGTGGCGATCAGCTCGTCCTTGAGCGCCTTGGGTGAACACAATGTGTGCTCTGTAAATCGGTGATAGCTTTGTTGTCCCAGCACGCGTTCCAACGTTACATCATCCAAATAGGCCAGCATCGCTTTGCCAACGCCTGTGCAATAGGCTGGCCCGACTTTGCCAGCGTCGGAAAACATTTCCACAGGCTGCGCAGCATTGCGCTTGTCGATGTAAAGAACTTGCGCATGGTCCAATTGCGCGAGGTGAACTGTCTCTTTGAGCTGCCCACTCAGGACATCCAAAAAGGGGCGCGCAATGGGGGCCAAAGAACTTTGTTGCCAGGCGGCATGTGCCAGACGCACAAGACGCATGCCCAGCGCATAGGTGTGCTGGTCAGGGTCAAACGACAACAGCGATTGCTGCGTTAACGTTTGTACAAGACGATATAGGGTTGCCTTGGGCAAATCGCTCATGTTTTGGATTTCGCCAAACCGAACGGGGCGACCAAAACTTGCAATAAGATCAAGGACCGTCATGGCTTTGCCGACGGTACCGCCTTCTGACATTTTATTCCTCCCTTTCGACCTTTTTGCTATCCTAGCGCCAAGGCCTGCGATTCCATTCTCGTGCAATCGTATGTTGACAAACTAGGCGAGTCGGGGTCTTAATTTCAATATCTAAAACTTGGTTTCATTAATTGGAACTAAAATACCAAAGACACGCATCATTCTGGGAGGATCACATGCGTTCATTCCTTAAAGCGTCCACGGCGGCGCTCGGTCTTGTTGGTGCATTGACAGTTGGCGCATTTGCTGACGGTCATGCCAAGCTTCAGGGCACATTGAAAATTTCGTCGGATATGTCTAACCCAGCGCCCCGCGCTGTGATGGAAGGCATGGTCGAGCGGTTCAAAGAACTGCACCCCGATCTGGAAGTTGAGCTGACGATCACAGATCGTGAAGCTTGGAAAACACAGATCCGCAACGTTCTTAGCGCAAATCCACCCGATGTTGCCAACTGGTATGCCGCGAACCGCATGCGTCCTTATGTAGACGCAGGTTTGTTCATGGATATCTCTGACCTTTGGGCAGAAGACGACATGGCCGCACTGGCATCCACAAAAGGTGCGATGACACTGGACGGTAAGCAATGGGGCGTGCCTTACACATACTACCAGTGGGGCGTCTACTACCGCAAAGACATCTATGAAGAGCTTGGCCTGAACGAGCCTTCGAACTTCGAAGAGATGAAATCCAACTGCCAAGCCATTCTGGATTCCGGTCGCAAATGCTATACCATCGGCACCAAGTTCCTTTGGACAGCGGGCGGTTGGTTCGACTATCTGAACATGCGCACAAACGGCTATCAGTACCACGCGGATCTGATGGCAGGTAAGCACAAGTGGGACAGCGACGAAGTCCGCGCGACATTCGGCAACTGGAAAGAGCTGCTGGACATGGGCGCGTTTGTGGACAACCACACCTCCTATAGCTGGCAAGAATCCCTGCCCTTCATCGTATCCGGTGACGCAGCCGCGATCCTGAAAGGCAACTTTGCCGTGCCACCACTGCGTGAAGCGGGTCTGGATGACAGCAAACTGGACTTCTACCAGTTCCCTGAGATCACAGCAGGTGTTGCGCTGGCGGAAGACGCACCTACAGACACATTCCACATCCCAGCCGGTGCGGAAAACCCAGAAGCTGCAAAAGAATTCTTGCGCTTCGTGGTGTCTGCAGACAACCAGACTTTGATCAATGGCGGCGACGCTTTGGGTCAGTTGCCTGTGAACGCAAACTCCTCTGTGGATGACGACAAGTTCCTGAAGGAAGGCTTCACAATGTTGTCCTCCAACAGCCCAGGTGGCGTTGCACAGTTCTTTGACCGTGACGCACCAGCGGAAATGGCGAAAGTTGGCATGGAAGGCTTGCAAGAATTCATGGTTAAGCCAGACAACTTGGACAAGATCTTGGCACGCTTGGATAAAGCGGCTGAGCGCATCTACAAATAAGCACCAACGTGAGCTGAAGCTCACCCTACGGATACGTCCATGTAGGGTGAGCTTTAGCTCACGCTTCTCTACAAAGCCCATTTGTAAGACCCCGCGTTTTTCAAATGTGCTTTCATTCTAAGCACCCTAACTCCTGGGAGGCATCATGGCAGACACTGCACAAGCCACGTCGCTGGACACCCGTTCTTGGTACAAGCGCAATGAAATCGCGGTCACGCCGTGGTTGTTCCTTGCCCCCGGTGTCTTGTTTTTTATAGTCTACGTGATCTTTCCAATCATGCAGTCGATCAACGTATCCTTTTATCAGTGGGATGGGTTAGGAGCTGCTGAGTTCGTCGGCACGGCCAACTATGCCGAATTGTTTGACGATGACGCCTTTTACACCAGTTTGCGCAACAACCTGATCTGGTTGTTCCTTTACCTGCTTGCCATTCCTGCGGGTCTTATGATCGCGCTGCTGTTGAACCAGACAGTCTTTGGCATCCGTCTTTATAAAAGCCTGTTTTTCTT
>CALHST010000162.1 GCA_938038825.1 uncultured Paracoccaceae bacterium
TCACACGGGATCAACGGGACATCCAAAATGGAATGGTTGGCCGTGAGGTCAGCGTTCTTTTTGAAAAACCGGGTCGTAAGGCGGGCCAGATGGTTGGCAAATCCGACTACTTGCATGCCGTTCACGTTGAAGCCCCAGATCTTGTGGCCGGGGATATACGCCGTGTCAAAATCGTTGAGGCCGGCCCGAATTCTCTCAAAGGGGCGTTGATCCAGCCACAGTAGGCAGCTTTAGCGTGCCACACCATTCATAGTAAAATTGTGGAAATTTAGGGTTTGCGCCCAAAATGCACACAATATCTGGCCTAAAGCCCTTCACAGACTCCTTTTTTTTACTTAACGTAATCCCAATTCGATGCGTGCACATGCTGCCAGCTTTGTGCGTGACATCGGGGGGATAGAAAAAATAAGGAACAGAGCTGTGGACTACAGGTATTCCAAGGCTGTCCGGGCTGCGTTGGGCGCAGCTTTGACAGTCGCGATCGCTTTGAGTGCTCCGATTGCAGAGGCCCAGACAAAATCGCAAAAAGGCAGAGATAAAGGTCAATATATTCCAACAATTTGGACAGACCCAGATGGGTGTGAACATTGGGTCATGGATGATGGCGTCGAAGGCTACATGACACCGCATGTCAGCCGAAAAGGCATTCCGGTGTGTAACCGCCAACAGGCCTGCGCCGTTATGAATTCGGACCAATTCTTTGCAACTGACAGCGCGCGAATCCATCCTGCGGGCAAAACGAAATTGACGAAGTTCTTCCAAGAAGCGAACGCGCAATCTTATATCATCATCGGTCATACGGACAGCCGCGCATCAGATGCCTATAATTTGCAGCTGTCATTTAACCGCGCAAGTTCCGTTGCAAAAATCGCAGTGGCTGCTGGGGCAAAGATTGCAAATGTGAAGGGCCTTGGAGAGCGGTTGCCCGTTGCTCCGAACAACACATCTTCGGGTCAAGCCAAGAACCGTCGTGTTGAAATCGTGTGCCTGCGCTAAGGTCTGGAGAAATCAAATGAAACTGATAAAGCTCTCTCTCGTTCTGGGTGCCGTAACACTGGTCACCGCGTGCGAAGATTTCCAACTTCGTGAACAAGGTCCAGACAAGTCTGTGGATCGCGGAATCGACAAGAAAAGCCTGAGTGAATTGCAAGCGGGTATCTGGGTTGATCCAAATGGGTGTGATCATTGGATCATTGATGATGGTGTCGAAGGATACCTGTCACAGCGCCTAGACCCACAAGGGAAGCCTGTTTGTTCAGGTGTTGCACCACCGACGCAAACAGTTGGTGACTTCAAGACTGGCTCGACGTCAATCATTGGCGATCCTATCTAGCCTTTTTACCAACATCTTAGGAACGGACTGATGTGAATGTGCATAAGGTCCGTGCCTTTTAAGGCCCGTCGCGTGATTTCGGCGGGCTTTTTGCTTTCTGCAGTTGCACGTGGTTGTACTGAATGGCAGTTTTGAAAAAACACAGACTCAGGAGTATGAGTTGGAGCCAACATCCGCGACGCCGGCCGACGGCCAGTCTTCTAGTGGACCTTCTGAGGTTCTGGTAGAATTTCCAGACAATCGGTTATTGATTGATTTATGCGGTGAATTTGACCGTAACTTGTCAGACATCGAACATCGCATGTCCGTGCAAATTTTGCGCCGTGGCAACCAGTTGGCGATCATGGGCGAGACTGACAGCCAGACAGCTGCGGCCGAACTTCTTCAGACATTATATGCACGGCTAGAGCAGGGGCGTTCCGTCACTGCAGAAGACATTGATCGGGAAATGCGCATGGGTGGTACTGACGCCGAAACGGGACCTCAGGATGGGGACCAACTGGAAATGCCTGTCGGCGGGCGTGTTGAAATCAAGACGCGCAAGAAGCTGGTCGAACCGCGTACAGACGCGCAAAAGGCGTATGTGTTAAGCTTGTTTGAAAACGAGTTGGCTTTTGGGATAGGTCCGGCGGGAACGGGCAAAACCTATTTGGCTGTTGCAGTGGGGGTGAGCATGTTTCTCGCGGGCGAGGTGGATCGGATCATCCTTAGCCGTCCAGCGGTAGAGGCCGGTGAAAAGCTGGGATACCTTCCAGGCGATATGAAGGACAAAGTCGATCCCTATATGCAGCCGCTTTATGATGCGCTGAATGATTTTCTGCCGGGTAAGCAACTTGCGAAACTGATCGAAGAAAAGCGCATTGAAATTGCACCTTTGGCATTTATGCGCGGCCGTACCCTAAGCCGTGCCTTTGTGGTGCTGGACGAAGCGCAAAACGCGACCTCGATGCAGATGAAAATGTTCCTGACCCGTTTGGGAGAAGGCAGCCGTATGGTGATCACGGGGGATCGGACCCAAGTTGATTTGCCGCGCGGCGTTCCCTCTGGCCTTGCCGATGCGGAACGGCTGCTGAAAACAATTAAGAAGATTGGATTTAACTACTTCACCTCGAAAGATGTGGTGCGCCATCCATTGGTGGCTGCCATCATCGAAGCGTACGAGGCCGAATCCGAACGAACCCTTGCCAAGAAGTCCAGCTAGGCTCACACGTCTGTTTGCTATTGGCCTCTGGCGCTTGGGGCCCAAGCTGCGTTAAGGCGCGCCATGGATTTGGATATCATTCAAGAAGACCCCAAATGGGAGGACGTCGATTTAGTGACTCTGGCGCACGCCGCTGTCACCGCGACCCTGCAACGGGTCTTGTTGGATCCCGATTTGGCAGAGCTCAGCCTTTTGGCGTGTAACGACGCGCGGATTGCAATTCTGAACGAAGAGTTCAGGGGCAAGCCAACCCCGACCAACGTTCTGAGTTGGCCCGCCCAGACCGTCACGCCGCCGGATTTACCGAAATTGGATTTCGACGGAACCTGCGCTCTTGGCGATTTGGCGCTGGCATTTGAAACTTGTGCGCGCGAAGCCACTGACCAAAAGAAGCCCTTACAGGACCATGTGACGCATTTAATTGTGCATGGTGTGTTACATTTGTTGGGTTACGATCACGAAAGTGACATCGACGCCACCTTAATGGAGGGAATAGAGGTCGAGATACTTGGCAAACTGGGTGTAGATGACCCATATTCTTGATCCTGAGCGCAGCGAATCTGTTGCGTGTCATTTGGAAAGGACCCATGGGCGACACTGACGGCTCGTCTGGCGCAGCGCAAAGCGCGCAGTCAGATTCTGACACACCCACGCAAAGCGGCGGATTTCTTGCCCGCGTGATGGGGGCTTTAAGCCCAACGGAAACCAAGGACGCGATTTCGAACGCTCCCAGCACCCGCCTTGGCGGGGCAGAACATGGCATGATCAACCTGCGCCGCATGCGGGTTGAAGATGTCGCCATTCCAAAAGCTGATATTGTTTCGGTCGCCTGCTCGGTTTCGCGCGACGGATTGGTGCAGGTGTTCAAAGACAGCGGTCTGACCCGGTTACCTGTTTACGACGGGACGTTGGACAATCCGGTTGGGTTTGTTCACCTAAAAGACTTTGCGTTGCAATTTGGCTTCAATGGCGGGGGCCCTGAATTTGATGTTCAGGCTATGCTGCGGCCGCTGCTGTTTGTTCCGCCTTCAATGACCATCGGCGTGTTGTTGACCAAGATGCAGGCTGAACGGCGCCATATGGCATTGGTTATTGATGAATATGGCGGCACAGATGGCTTGGTCACAATCGAGGATCTGATCGAACAGGTCATTGGCGAGATCGAAGACGAACATGATCAGGACGAAGGCCTTTTCTGGGCCGAGGAAAAACCTGGCAGCTATATCGCAGTGGCCAAAACCCCGCTGGATGAGTTCGAGGCCGAAATTGGCCAGTCTTTGACTGATCATGACGAGGTGGACGAGGAAGAAATCGATACCTTGGGCGGTCTCGTGGTCATGCTGTCCGGGCGCGTTCCGACGCGCGGCGAAGTGGTGCAGCACCCCGATGGTCCGGAATTCGAAGTGATCGACGCGGATCCGCGTCGGGTCAAACGACTACGCGTGACTTTGTCCGGGAAGTCAGGGTGAGAACATCAAAGCTGGCAATGTGGGTATCACAAACGTCGTTTGTGATCCGTTTGCTTGCGACGTTTGTTGCCGGGCTGGTGGCTGCATTGGGAATGCCACCCCAAGGATTTGCTATTGCAACAGTTCTGTCATTGGCGGTTTTGTTTGCGCTGTTTCCTTTGGTAGCGACACCTAAACAAGGGGCCGTGTCGGGCTGGGCTTTTGCAACCGGATATTTCGCAGTTTCACTGCGCTGGATTGTTGAGCCGTTTCAAATTGATGCTGCCGTTTATGGATGGATGGCACCCTTTGCCTTGGCATTGCTGGCTGCAGGATTGGCCTTGTTCTGGGGATTGGCGGGATGGGGCGCTGCGCGGTTCACCCGAACACCAGCCCCCCGGATTGTGGCGCTGGTGATCGCAATTGGCCTTGCAGAGTTTGCGCGCGCCTATGTGTTCACGGGGTTTCCATGGGCGGGTTTGGCCCAAGTTTGGATCGACACCGGGATTATCCAATCTTTGGCGGCTGTTGGGCCACATGGGCTTGCCATGCTCACACTACTTTTGGCCGCCGGATTGGGGGCGCTGGCGCATCATTGGCGCGCGGGTTTGGCCTTGGGCCTTCCTGCCATATGCCTGCTCGCAGTGATGATTTTTCGCATCACGCCTATTCCTCCCTATGATCCTGAAACGCGACCCGTTGTGCGCATTGTCCAACCAAACGCCCCGCAAGACGAAAAGTGGGACCCTGAAAAGTGGCAGGTCTTCTTTTGGCGCCAAGTGGACGCCACACGCGCAGGAGAGACCCGCCCGGATCTGATCGTGTGGCCGGAAACTGCAATTCCCCAATTGGTCAACCATGCAGAGGAGACCTTGGCGATTGTTGCCGAGGCTGCAGCTGGCGTACCAGTTGTGATTGGAATGCAGCGGGCTGATGCACGCTCCTATTTCAACACGATGATTGTTTTGGGTAACGACGGGGTGGTGGGGCCGATCTATGACAAGCATCACCTCGTGCCTTTTGGTGAATACATGCCGTTTCCGGGACTGTTCCAAAACCTCGGCATCCGGGCGCTCGCGCAGCGCGCAGAGACAGGGTATTCCGCAGGTGCCGGGCCAACAATCCTGGATCTTGGAAAGGCTGGTCGTGCCCTCGCGATGATCTGTTACGAGGCTGTATTTCCTCAGCACGCAAGATTGCGTGGTGACCGACCTGATTTTCTGATGCAGATCACCAATGACGCGTGGTTTGGAACCTATGCGGGACCACAGCAACACCTTGCGCAAGCGCAGATGCGCGCCATCGAACAGGGTTTGCCGCTTGTGCGGGCTGCGAACACCGGCGTGTCTGCGATGATTGATACAAGGGGACGCATTGTCGATCAGCTGCCTTTGGGGGTGCATGGTCATTTGGACGCAGCGCTGCCCCCGGCTGGGCCGGTAACCTTGTATTCACGAACCGGAGATTGGCTTGTTTTCATCCTGTTAATCGCCAGTGCGGTATTTTTTCGATGGTTTGTGCGAATTCGTGATTTCGATTGACCTGTGAAACCATGACGCTTAAGGGCGTTCGGATGACTGCCACAACGGCTTCCTGACGTGGCACAAGTTTATTTTTGGAGCACCATATGTCCCGACAGAACTATACCTTTACCTCTGAATCCGTATCGGAGGGGCACCCTGATAAGGTTTGCGACCGTATTTCAGATGCTGTTTTGGATGCATTTATTGCAGAAGACCCATTGGCGCGAGTCGCCGCAGAAACTTTTGCAACAACCAACCGTGTGGTTATCGGCGGGGAAGTGGGCTTAACAGACCAAGCCAAGCTCAAAGATTATATGGGCCGGATCGAACAGATCGCGCGCGACTGCATCAAAGACATTGGCTATGAGCAGGACAAGTTCCACTGGAAAACCTGCGAAGTGACGAACCTGTTGCATGAACAATCAGCGCATATTGCGCAGGGCGTGACGGGCGAGCAGGGCGACGAAGGTGCCGGCGACCAAGGAATCATGTTTGGTTACGCGACCAATGAAACCGACGCTCTGATGCCAGCCCCCATTCAGTATTCCCACGCGATCCTGCGTCGTCTTGCGGAAGTGCGCAAAGACGGAACTGAGCCAACGCTGGGCCCAGACGCGAAGTCGCAATTGTCGGTGATCTATGAAGACGGTAAGCCAGTTGGCGTGTCCTCAATCGTTTTGTCGACGCAGCACCTTGATGCGTCGATGAGCAGTGACGATGTGCGCGCTGTTGTGGAACCTTATATCCGCGACACATTGCCGGATGGCTGGGTTTCTGCCAACACCGCATGGCACGTAAACCCAACAGGCAAATTTGTGATCGGCGGGCCGGATGGCGATGCGGGTCTGACGGGCCGTAAGATCATCGTAGACACCTATGGCGGCGCGGCCCCACATGGTGGCGGTGCGTTCTCGGGGAAAGACCCAACCAAGGTTGACCGCTCAGCCGCTTATGTGGCGCGCTATTTGGCGAAGAACGTTGTTGCGGCGGGTCTTGCCGAGCGTTGCACAATT
>CALHST010000163.1 GCA_938038825.1 uncultured Paracoccaceae bacterium
GCGGATCTGGTGTATCGGCTTGATGCCTATGGGGCCAAAGTTGTGGCGTTGGATTTGATTCTGTCAGAGCCAGATCAATATTCCCCATCCACATTTGTAGAACGGGGCACCTTTGGTGCTGTACACTTGCCGGAAACGGTCCGGGCACAATTTCGCACCATGAATTTTGACACAGATTTTGCCGATTCTCTTACAGTCATGCCAGTCATACTAGGGGTCGCCCAACGCGCGGGTGACGGTGACAGTGCGCCTGCCAAATCAGTGGAGATCACTGAATTTGGCACCGGGCTCGTGGATGCATTGCCCCTTTTGGGCCCAACAACCTCTGTTTTGCCAACATTCGAAGGTGTTGCTGCTGGCGTGGGCAGTCTTGCCGTGAATGCCGAGTCGCGCGCCTCTGTGGTTCGTACAGTCCCATTGGCTTGGGGTTCCGACGGGCGGGCAGTCCCAAGTCTGGCTGTCGAGGCGTTGCGGATTGGTTTGGACAAAGCGTCGATTTCCTTAAAAGGAGAATCTGGATCACCAGGCACAATCCGCACCCTGCAAGTCGGGGGCGACAAGATCACCATTCCGACGCGGGCAGACGGTGGCATTTGGGTTCGGTTCCGCCCACGAGAAGACGACATGTATGTGTCTGCCAAAGACGTCTTGGCATCCGGGGCCTTGGACCCCGCGCTGCAGCAAAAGCTGGAAGGCCACACCGTGTTTGTCGGAACGTCAGCCGCCGGGCGCTTTAATGTGCGCACCACGGCGCTGGGCGAGGCTTTGCCGGGTGTGGCGATCCATGCGCAGGTGGCCGAGCAGATTCTGTTGGGGACGTATTTGACACGGGCCGTTTGGGTGGACGGCGCGGAAATGGCTGCCTTGTTGGTCTTGGGTTTGTTGATTGGTTACAGGATGTTCCGATCTGGGCCCATTATGTCCTTTGCCATGGGATTTGCAGGCGCCGTGGTGATTGCCGTGACCAGTTGGTTGGCGTTTACCCAATATAACCTGCTGCTGGATGCGTCGTTCCCGTTAATCGGCGGGTTCTTCGGATTTGCCTTTGTGACCGGTTATCAATTCATTGCGGCAGACCGCGACAAACGCGAGATGCGCCGGTCGTTTTCGCGGTATGTGGCCCCAACCGTGTTAGAGCAGATCGAAGGCAGCGGTTATGTGCTTGAGCTGGGCGGCGAAATGCGCCCCGCGACGGTTATGTTCTGTGACATTCGCGACTTCACCCCCATTTCAGAACAATATTCGGCCGAGGAACTCGTGCGCTTTCTCAACGAATTGTTTGGGTGTCTCAGTGCCGAGATCCTGAAGACACAGGGCACCATCGACAAATTCATCGGCGACAGTGTGATGGCGTTTTGGAACGCGCCTTTGCCTGTGGATGACTATCCAGAACGCGCGATGGAGGCCGCATTGGCCATGCGACAGGCCCTGAAACGGTTCAATAAAAACCGCGACGAAGCCCCGGTTCGGTTGGCCATTGGGCTTAGCACGGGGCAGGTCTGTGTGGGCAATATCGGCTCGGCTGATCGGTTCGATTATTCGGTGATTGGGGACAACGTGAACGTGGCCGCGCGTCTTGAAGCGGCCTGTCGTTGGGTCGGCTGCGACGTGCTGGTCACAGACCAAACCTACCGCGAGGCGGATCGGTTTGCGTGCCTGTATGCCGGAGCTTTGAAGTTAAAAGGCGTGTCGTCATTGACGCCTGCTTGGGTGATGTGCGGAGATGGCAAGCTTAAGGGGTCGTATGTCTACAAGAACCTCGCCACGGCGCACAACGCATGGCAAGCCGGGGTGCGGCGGAAAGCCAGTGCGGCAGAGTTATCCGATTTGTTAACCCGGTGCCGCGAAGCCGCCAAGGCCGTGTCTGATGACATGGTCACGTTTGTTGATGCGCTGGATGGGCGACTTGAAGATTACAAAGAACCGCCCGCCATCGACAAAACCGGGGTGCCAAAACCGCCGCGCAAAGCATCCGAAGCGCGGTTCGAAGCCATCGCTGCCTCTGCTAAGTAAAGCATGTGCCACAACAGTACGAGATTGCTGGAATAAACGGGAATGCCCAAGGTGTCTTCAAGTGCGGGAATGATGCTGAAACTCGGCAAATTTGTGCAGCTTAGGAACAGCGCCTCTGCGCGGTTCCCCTGCATCATCGCAATTGCTGCATCATAGGTAGCAGCCGGGTCAATGCGGGCCACTGTGGCTTCATGCGCTTCGCCGAAACTGCCAAAGATCGGCGTTTCAATGCCGTTACCCTGCAAGACTGCGCGCAGTTTGTCGGACACGGGTTCTGTATAGGGGCTTAAGAATGCAAGTGATTGAATGCCAGTATGTTCACACGCCGCAATCAACGCCGTCATGGGGTCGGTGACATGAGTTGCGGGGCGCGCGGCGCGCAGGTGTTTGGCAATAGCGTGTGCGCCGATCTGCGCTGTGCCGGATGTGCAGCCATACGCCAAAACGTCAAAGGATTTGCCTGCCGGAAACAAGTCGGTCGCGGTGGTAAGCGACGCTTCCATTGCACCAAGTGTATCCAATGACACGTCGGTTCCAGACGCGACCCGCGAGACCAAAAGACTGACCGCGTTGGGAATATGCGAGCGAATTTCGTCTTCCAGCGTTTCATCTGCCTGCAAGGCGACAAGGCCCATATGCACGTTCGCGCGGTCTTTGGTGGTAAAAGGAAACGGAGCGGTCATGGCGTGCCCTTCAGAACGTGCATATCAGCGGGCCACGGGGTGGTGAGGAATTCCGCCCCTGTTTCAGTGATCACGATGTTTTCTTCGTGCACCATGCCAATGCCGGGCGCGTATTCTAGGCTGGGTTCCAGCGTCAGCACCATACCTGCGGCCAGTTCTGTGTGATCTTGTGGCATAATTGACGGCCACTCCGTCAGTTGCAGGCCCAAGCCATGGCCATAGCGTCCTACATCCGAACCGCCAGCCCCTTGGGTCAGGATCCTATCCATGACGTGGAACAGATCCGCTGCTGTTATTCCGGGTTTGGCGGCGTCAAAAGCTGCGTGGGTGACCTCGATCAGTTTGGAATGCGCGGATTGTGCCTGTTGGGATGGTGCGTCGATGGCGAAATTGCGATCAAAATCGCAGAAATACCCATCCAGAACCAATCCCGTGTCCAACATCAGCACATCCCCGGTTTGCATCGGTGATGCTGTCGCGGGGGAGATCACATCGCCATACCCACCCGGGCCCGCCGCGCCCGCAAGATAGGACACCCAATCGGCACCGTCTTCCAAGCATAACATCTGAAACTGGCGAAAGATCTGATCCAAGGGAACACCGGGGGCTGCGATATCGGGAACGCGGGCAAAGGCGCGCTCGGCCACGGCGCAAGCAGCGCGGATTTTGTCGATCTCCCCAGGGCTTTTGATCATGCGCAAGGCGCGCACAATCCCTGCGTCATTGCCAAGATTGCGCGGGGCAAGACGCGCTTGAATATCAGTCAGACTGTCGAGTGGCAGGCGCACATGGGTTTCCATCCCGCTTGGCATCCCGATTTTGCCCGAGGCGGGAACAAGGTCGGCCAAGACATCACACACCAAAGACACGCCGTCATCTGTGAAATCAGGGGCGGACCATGTGCGAATATCGCTGATCCAGCTTTGCTGCATCAAATGTGCGCCAATGCTTGGGATGACTGCGATTGGGGTGCCCGTTGCCGGAATGATCAGAAACCAAGGGCGCGTTGGGCTTTCCCAGAACCGGGTCAAAAACCCCGTGAAATAGGTGAATTCCGCAGGTGTCGTCAGCAGCAAAGCGCCAAGAGTGTTCTGCGCCATGCGCGCTTGGGCTGCGCTGACACGGGCGCGGTATTCGGATTCTGGAAACCCGCGCGTCACGCAAGGGCCTCTTCACTGAATATCAGCAACACATGCGCGTCGGCGCTAAGCCCCAATTCTGCCGCATCACGTCCTGCCAGCAATCCTGCCAATCCAGCGCCTCCTGAAGGTGTCGTTTCAAAACCGATCTGCGCGGATATGGTCGCCCCTGTTGTGCCTTCCTCTTCGGTGATGGTCATGAAACTGTCCGCGTCCCGCGCCAAGCCTTTTAGCGCGATCAACGAGGGTTCTTTGCAATCAAGCCGCCCCATCGCAGACACTGGCCCTTCGGTCACAATGGGCGCACCTGAACGGATTGACGCGACAAGGGCGGGGGCCGCTTCGGGTTCGACCACAACTATGTGGGGGGCCGTGCCCCATTGCATGCGCGCCATGGCGGCGGCTGCCCCGGCAAGCCCACCCACACCCGCTTGCAAAAAGATATGCGTGGGCGGCGTTGCAATCTGATCAAAGGTTTCCGCCATCAAGGCGGTGTAACCCTC
The DNA here is from genome assembly GCA_938038825.1 of uncultured Paracoccaceae bacterium. Classification (GTDB taxonomy): domain Bacteria; phylum Pseudomonadota; class Alphaproteobacteria; order Rhodobacterales; family Rhodobacteraceae; genus Aliishimia. The sequence goes on from CALHST010000163.1 coordinate 4,339, forward strand.
CATCAGACGGTGGGGCAAAGATGTGTAACCAACCCAAGAGCTGTCTGACAACAACGTCGCGTTTTGCAGTTTTGCGAAATCCACCGCAGCGGCCATGCTGTCTTCGTATGTGGCCCCCGCACGGTGAACATCGGCCCCAATATCCCGCAAGCGATCCGCAAAGCTTTCTGGCACCGGGTCTGCGATGAACACGGCCGCGCGTGCGCCAAAGGCCGCGGCCCCAGCGGCAAGAGACAGACCATGATTGCCTGCACTTGCGGTCACATAATGCTGGCCTGCTGCCCGTCCCGCCGCATGATCACAGGCTATGACATAGGCCGCGCCGAGCGCTTTGAAACTGCCCAAACCCATCCGGGTGCGCTCATCTTTGATGGATACCGCCGCAATCCCAAGCTGTTGCGCCAGATCCGGTGCCGTTTGCAAAGGTGTGACGGCCGCATGGGGACAGCGCGACAGCAACGCTTGCGCTGCCGCTGCATCTACGCTGGGCATCGGAACAGGATCCAAATCTGGATGGGTCAGCCCCGTTTCGAGATATGGGTTCGGTGTGATGTGCATCAAACGGTTTCCTGTTATTCGTGCGGCCAGCGCGTTGGACCCTGATCAAGCTTCCAAACGAAACCAGACGTGCCATGGGTCGGGAAATACTCGGTCACCAACGGATCATGGCCGGGAATAACCCGCCGCGCATTGCCCCCTAACTGCAAAAGTGTCCCGTAACCTTCCAACATTGCTTCCGCATCTACGACAATTGGAAACGGTTTTGCGGCCATAAAGTTCTCGTAGTAATGCGTGGCATCCGAGGCAAGGCACAAAGGGCCATGGGCGGTGTCGACTTCAACCACTTGCAGACCTCTGGAATGACCGCCAACGCAATGCACGCGCACACCGGGGGCAACTTCCGCGGACCCATCGTGGAAAACAACGCGCCCCGAATAGACATGTTGCACCATTTGGCACACGTGATCTGCGGTGAACGGCATCTGCAAAGTGCCATGGCACATGCATGGACCTGTCGCAAAGGCCATCTCGGCCGCTTGCAAATGGAAGGTTGCTTTCGGAAAGCGGTCCAAACCGCCTGCATGGTCATAATGCAGATGTGTGATAATGACTGTGTTCACAGTGTCGGCGTGAATATCCAGCGCCTCCAATGCTTTAGCCGGGTCGCGCAGGATGGGGCGATCGCGCCGATCCGCTTCACCAGCGTCATAACCCGTGTCAACGACGATCCGTTGAAGGCCATTATCCAGCACCCAGACAAAGTAATCCATGCCATGTTGTTGCGCGGGATGGTCGTCAAAAATGAAGCTGTCCCCACGCGTGCGCGCATCGCGGTCCGCGTATTTGACGGCGTAAACTGTCCAATGCTGGCTCATATTTTGGATCCTCGTCGAGTGATGCGCCAGATCCGTTCCGGATCTTGATGCAGATTTGCCAATACCTGACGCATTTTAGGCGAAATTTGCAAATCATTAAGAGACACCCTCTAGCGTGATGCCATGTTGACCGCTGTTCCTCTTCCTATGGATCGATCTGCGCTTGGGTCGGTCGGACAAACGTCCCGGCGTATTCCCATGTCAAAACGGGTTTTCGATGTGGTGTGCGTGTTGGTCTTGATGCCGTTTGTTGTTCCAATTGGGATCTGTGTCGCGCTTGCTCTGAAAATTCTGGAAGGTGGGCCTGTGTTTTATGTGGCCCGTCGCGTTGGGCAGGGGCGGCGCGACATCGGGGCCGTTAAATTCCGAACGATGCACCCCAACATGCAAGATCAAGGCGTGTCTGGGGGGGATAAGAATACCCGCATAACGCCCTTTTGCGCATGGTTGCGCCGACGTCGTTTGGATGAAATTCCGCAATTGATCAATGTGTTGCGCGGCGAGATGAGCATGGTGGGACCACGCCCGCCGGACCCAGTTTACGTGTCGCTGTTCCCCGAACTTTATGATGATATTCTGCGCAGCCGTCCCGGAATGACCGGATTGGCCACACTGTATATGCACCGCTTTGAAGACCGATTTTTGCAGCAGTTTTTGTCGGCAGAGGAAACAGATGCCGCCTATCGACGTGTGTGCATTCCCCGGAAAGCACGTTTGGACAAGATTTACCAAAAGAGATGGCGGCAGGCTGGCGGCGTGTTTTTTGACATCGCTATTCTGATCAAATCTGTTTTGTCTGTTTTGCGCCGATCATAACAACGGGCTTGAGCGCGCGATCTAACGCATACAGCGATCACTTACGTTGATATTCAATTAAAAATTTCCAAAATTTCAATCTTTTTGCCGTGGTTCTACCGCATTCCAGCGCGTTAGATGCCCTGATCCAAATTCACATGTCTCCACCAACGTCGCATCGATAATGGAGCCTGTGTTATGTGTGGACTGTGTCAATCTGTGAACCCGTTCCAACCAGAATGTCTGTTGGATCAAGCATTGGTGGCAGATCCGCTATGGCAAGTGACCTCTGAGGTGGTTGATGCCCCAAACGCGGTGGCCTCTTTTTCAGGTCAATACACAATCAGTGTTGGCGATACGTTCAACGGGTTTTTGACTGCGGACGACATCGACATTGTCGCAATCACCTTGGATGCGGGGGTCGACTACACGTTTCGGGTCGCACCATCCGACAGCGAATTTGATGACGTTCTGGATTCGCATTTGACAGTTTTCAGCAACACCGGCAGTCCGCTCGCGCTGAACGATGATATCAATTACAGCGCCGGAGATTTCTATTCGGCCATTCATTTTTCGCCCGTGACCAGCGGCACATATTACCTTGGCGTGACCACATATCGCACACAATACAATGATGTATCCGCGCCCATTGATGTTGGGCACTACACTTTAACGACCAAATCTCAGGGTGCGAGCGCGGGCCTTCAAGAATACAATCTGAACCAAATCGCCCATCAGTTAAGCTATGTCGGGTGGGGCAATACCACATATAAATGGAATGTCGCCGCAGGCGGCAGCCTGACTGTTAACCTAGATGGACTAACGGCAGAGGGCAAAACGCTGGCGCGCATGGGTCTTGAAGCATGGGAAGCCGTTTCTGGTCTGACCTTTAACGAAACGTCTGGATCCGCGCAGATTACCTTTGATGACAATAACAACGGCGCCTATGCGAATTTTTCAATTTCGGGTGGTTCCATATCGACCGCGAATATCAATGTCAGCACGAGTTGGATCAATAGCTATGGGACCGGGCTGAACAGCTATTCCTTCCAGACGTATATCCATGAAATCGGTCATGCGCTGGGACTTGCCCATGCCGGCCAATACAATGGCAGTGCAACATTTGGCGTCAGCAATCACTATTTGAATGACAGCTGGCAATCGACCGTGATGTCCTATTTCAATCAAAACGAAAACACGCATGTAGACGCGTCACACGCTTGGGTGATCACGCCACAAATCGCAGACATTCTTGCCATCCAGAATATGTATGGCGCAGCCGGGACTCTGCGCACAGGGGACACGACCTACGGCGCAAACTCCAATGTTGGCGGCTATTATGATCAACTTGCGGTTCTGAACAGCACGGCCTTTACGATTTTGGATGACGGAGGCACAGATACATTTGATGCCTCGACCTATAGTGGGGCGCAACGTGTTGATTTACGGTCAGAAACATTTTCCGATGTGTTTGGAGAAACCGGAAATCTGGCGATCGCGCGTGGAACCGTTCTTGAAAACTACGAGGGTGGCAGCGGCGTGGATCTTGTACTTGGCAACAACGTCAATAATGTAATCCGCGGCCACAACGGCGATGATGAGGTCTATGGGCAGGGCGGCGATGACGCGTTGTTTGGAGGGGCCGGCAATGACCGACTTGTCGGAAATGAAGGCAATGATACCTTAACCGGCGGGGATGGCGCAGATATCCTGAAAGGAAAAGACGGCAATAATGCGCTTTACGGCGGTACTGGGGATGACCGGCTTTTTGGATCCGATACTGGCAATGATAGCATGTTGGGCGAGGACGGCAGCGATATCCTGATTGGATTGGGTGGTATTGATCTCCTTAATGGCGGAAATGGTCAAGATTTCTTGTACGGCGGATTGGGCACCGACATTTTAATTGGCGGGGCGGATGATGATCGCATACGCGGCAATCGCGACAATGATCTGATGATTGGCGGGACCGGATCCGACAGTCTTTTTGGCGGTGCAAATGCGGATACGCTGCAGGGCGGCGACGACAAGGATTACCTACTTGGTGAAAGTGGGAATGATCGGCTGGATGGGGGATTGGGCAATGACAAACTGTCCGGAGGCAGCGGCACGGATGTCTTTGTTTTCAAACCGGGATATGGCTTTGACCTGGTCAATGACTTTGAGGACGGTGTCGACGTCTTTGACCTGACCGATTTTGCGTTCACAAATATGTCCGATCTTTATCTAAGCGAAACCGGAAGCGCTGTCAGAATCAGTTTCGGCAACGGTGATGTTTTATATGTCGACAATACGTCTCTTACGAATTTTCAAGATGCTGACTTTTTGTTTTGAGCTGATTGCTTGAGTGGGCCACTTTTCGACGGGTCGCGCGCATTTCCTTATAAAGGCGCAACACCTGTCGATCATAAATCGACGGATATGACCAGGTTTCGGCGTCACTCCATTCTGGTTCTGGCCCGTCATACTTCTGTACGGATTCCTGCAACTGTCTAACCCATGCGCCCACATTTTCCTCGACAAAGGTGACGCGATGAAGCCGCATTCTTTCAGCCTGTGTCTGTAATCCACGGGTATTTGACGCCAAGATTGGATAGCGCATGATGGCATATTCGGCGAATTTCAAAGACGGCGCGTATCCGTGAAACTCTTCGTTCATATAGGCAATCCCGATCCCTGGATTTTTTGCAAGTGTTTTGTACAGTTTGGATCGTGGCATCACGCCATGATATGTGACACAAGAGTTTGCCCTTAAACGCTTTTCTTGCGCCTTTGTGGTCGGGCCTGCGACATGAAATCTGATCTGTCGTTGGGATTTTTTCTTGGACTGCATCTGGGCGCAGGTCAGCTGATCAAACATCTCGAACAAAAAGTCGGATTTTCGGTTCTTTGGCTTGAGGGACCCGATGAACCAAACATTTACCGGTGACTGCGATGAAGGTTTTGCCAAAAACTGCACATCTGGAAGTTGATCGTAACCCAGATCAATGATGTGGCTTTTTCGAAAAACCCACGGATGGTTGGTTTCAACGGCCCAAGGGTTCCCCGCCAGTCGGTGACAAAACAGTTGCATCAAAAAATTAACGCACAGTTTTCGGTGGCGCCGCCATCCTTTTGCAAGATTGACAGAACGATGATCCATCAAGATCTGAGCATTTGCATTCATGAGAACCAAGAAAATGCGAATAAAAATTAGCAGCAATGCATTCTGCTGGCGGTAGAAAATATGAATGATATCAATGTCTTCTTGTTTTGCTTTGCGTGCGATGCGCGCAGCATAGCGGAGCAGACTTTGTTTCCATTCTAAACGAAGATAACCCGCACCTTGGCGTTGCTGAATATGGAATTTATTCTTTGGAAAATCGGCAACGATAACCTTTTCGATGTCGGGGTGGGCGACCCCGAGCCGCGGAAAAATGTCCGCGGCGTTCGCGCCCGAGTCCCCAAGAACCCAAGGCGCGACATATAAGATACGCAATGCGGTCATAGGTGTGAAAGACGCAGCGATGTAATTTCGTCGCCGGGCTGCAACTCCAATTGCGCGCCGGAACGAAGATCTTTGGTGTTTTGGGTTTTGCCTTCAGAAGATTTGACGCAAAATTGAATGGCGTAATCTTCCGGCAGAGTGAATTCCAGAGATTTCGCGCCAAGAGGACGCCACGGCTCTTTTCCCCAATTCACACGGTCGCGCGTGCCATCTTGACGTTCCATGTCAACTTCGATTTCAAAACCGTTCGGCGCATGTAGAACGGTTTCTTTTATCGCTTCGGGCTTGTGCAATCCCCATGACCAACTCGCCGCGATGTTGCGCCGGGTTTGATCCTTGTGCTGAACTTCCAGATCAAAGGCTTTGAGCTTGGGGAATGCATCATGAATGGCATCAGAAATCCGATGATCGTTTTCGGCTGTAAACGCCCAAACCCGCCCAATCACAAACAGCTTTAACCCAGCAGCCTCCGTAATTCTGTAGACGTTTTGCACGATGTCTGGCCAACCGCCCGCAAAGTCATCTCCGCAGATGATTGCGTCCTTGGTAAAAAAACGGCTGAAAAAGTTGTAGTTGTTGGTCCATCCGGGATCCCCGTGGGTGGCATCATCAAAATAGAACCCAATGTCCTCGGACCAGCTATCGGTGACAATGTCAGGTGCAAACCCTTGATGCACATGCAGGTTTTTGATTTTCTTGGTATAGCGATCAAAGGCCTCGCGGCTTAAGTCCAAACCCAAACGCTGGCGCACCCAAGGGGCCGCCTCGAACGTGTCAATTGTATGGATTTCAACCGAAGTGCTAGAGCGCCCCGCATCAATTGCGTTTGTTGATGACCCAAAAAGGGGTCCAACTTCCAAGTAGCAACCGGATTGGCGTTTCGAAGCCAACGCCTGCAAGAATTGTAAGCCGGCCAGTGTCATTGTTCGGGGTGTGGTATCGTTCATGGTGGAAAATAGTCCCATTAAGCAGCGTTCGTTTGAAACCAGGAGAGTGTCTGATCGACCCCGTGTTTCAAGGAAAAGACAGGCCGAAAGCCCAATGTATCGGTTGCGTGGCGAATGTTGCACACGTTGTGCTTCACTTCCCCTTGCAAGCCCGGCGCATGTGTCACCTCGATGGATTTGGTATCGTCTAACGACTTCAGAACAGACACAAGTTCCAGGATCGACGTTCCGACTCCGGTTCCCAGTTGGAAGGTGCCCGTCGCGCGTCGTTGCACAACCCGCCAAAGCGCGTCGCAAATATCATCCACATAGATGTAGTCGCGGGTTTGCAGACCGTCGCCATTCACCTGCAACTGCCCTGTTTGCAAATAGGCTTTGCAAAACTCGGCCACGACAGATGTTTTTTGGGCCGAATTGGGCCCATAAACGTTTGAAAAACGCAAAGCTGTCGTCGCCATTCCAAAACTACCTGAATAGGCGGACAACAACCCCTCAACTGCAAGTTTCGTCGCGCCATACGGCGAGACGGGCTTTGCCGCGATCGTTTCGTCGATGGCACCGTCATGTTCGCCAATTATGGCACCACCCGTGGAGGCAAAAACAAAATGCGTATTTGGCGCGACGTCTCTTAAATGATCCAGCAGTTTTTGAGTTTTGATAACGTTGTTTTCAAAACTGCGATACGGATCATTGATGCTTTCCTGGACGGTCGTTGTCGCGGCAAGATGGATCACAACATCCGCATCTTTGTACAGATCACCAAGTTCGTCGCTGGCAAAACATCCAGTTGTCGAACTGTCAAACAGGGCTTGAGATGCCTTTGGCGCATCTTCAAGCCAATCTATGCAATGTAGTTCACACTCATTCGATGTGCGGCGAATAAAATGCGCCAAGTTTTGACCAATAAAACCAAGACCGCCGGTAATAACAATTTTCATCAATTACCACCGCGCGTTAGACAGGATCACGTCTTTGTCCAGCTTGTCGGCATATTTCCCGACAGTTTCTTCGATTTCACCCATCAGATTGTCTGTCAGGCGGATCGGTTCGAACCCTAAGCTGCGTAAGCCTTCATTTGAGACACGCAAAGAATTTTGGGCAGCCTCTTTGCGCGGATTATCCAAATAGCCAATTTTGGTCCCTGTTTTGCTGGATATCATGTCCGCAAGATCGCTGACGGTATGAACCTCTGCCACTTGGTTGAACACTTGAACAGGTTGACCGGCTTCAGGCGGATTGTGCGCGGCCAAACTTACGCAACGGGCGGTATCTTGAATATGGATGAACGCCCGCGACTGGCCGCCAGATCCATAGACCGTCAATGGGAACCCAATCTGCGCCTGGCTGATCATTCGGTTCAGGACAGTTCCATACTCGCCGTCATAATCAAACCGGTTCATCAAAGCAGGGTCAGACTTGGTAAGTTCGGTATCTGTTCCCCAAACGATCCCCTGATGCAGATCCGTAATCTGGAACCCCCAGTTTTTCGCGTAAAATTGCATCAATTGATGATCGAGGACCTTGGTCAAATGATAGATCGAACCGGGATTGCCGGGGTAGGGAATGGTGACTTTCTTTTGCGTTTGCAGCACTTCAATGTCCAGATAACCTTCTGGAATTTCGCCAAAATCATCGTTGTACCCATAAACACCCATCGTCCCGAGGTGCACGATATGCGGACGCAGCTGCAAATCGACCAAAGCCGACATAAGGTTGTTTGTGCCGCTAACATTGTTGTCGACCGTATAGGTGCGTTCGGAACTGCTGAGCATAGAATACGGGGCTGAACGTTGTTCGGCAAAATGGACAACGACATCGGGCTGCACAGTGGCCAAAACGCGTTTGAAACCGTCGTAGTCCCGCGCAATGTCACAATATTCAAACGCGATCTCGCCGATGTTTTTCGCCGCGGCAATGCGGTCTTGAATCGGGCGAATTGGGGTCAGCGATGGTGCTGACAATTTTTCAGAAATTTGGCGGCGCGACAAGTTGTCGACAACTGTTACTTTGTGTCCCTCCGATGCCAGTTGCAGAGCACTTGGCCATCCGCAAAAACCATCGCCACCTAACACTGCAACCTTCATAGAATTCTCCTTTGGCGACCTTTCTGGCCGACGTTAATTTTAGAGACATGGGAGTGTTCACTCCCGGGTGATGTCGCCAATTAAGCGGTTAAAACTTAAAATCGATTTAAACTGGAAAAGTTGGTTGTAGGTTTTTTTTGAACCGTTTTCCCGGCAACAGGATTGTACTTTAAGTGTCTGAGAAAACGCAGTTTTGAGGATCCCAAACTGACTTGAAGAAGGAACAGAAAAACCGCGTATGGCATCAAGTGCCAGGCTTTTTCATGCACCAAGAAACTGAAATTCAATTTTAAACCAAGAATCTTTAAGCTGAGTCGCTTACGCGCATTTTCGTCGACGTGATAGTTACCGCCCAAAATGGGAATGTTCATCACGCGCAATCCTAATTTGCGCGCCTGCAGGATCAGCGCTTTGTCTTCTAGTCTTTGCGACCAGTAGCGCAAATGTGTGTCGCGAATGCAGGCCACGTTCAGCGCGAAAGTCGGGTGCAAAATATAACGATTTTCAAGATAATCCCGCGCGCCAGGGCAGGTAGGTGGAAACGTGTCATATTCCCCGCCATTGGGAACATTATAGGTAAGGCCGGTGCCAATGATGTCCGCAACGTCATTTTGCAACATGTGGGCTTGAGCAGTCAGTCGTGCGATGGTGACCGTGTCGTCGCCATCCACACGATAAAAGGCGTCGAACCCGTGTTCGATGGCATAATCCAGCTGAAAATTCAGATTGTCGCCGTTTGACACGTGATGGCGCGTGACGAGCCGAAAGCCAAAGGATTGTAAAGCGCGTTCGAGGTTCGCTGGCGGAGCCGTGCCATTCCAAAATACGCAAACATCCACCCGTCCCGACACGTTTCGCTCAAAAACGGAAGTGGCTGCACTAAGGCTTTGAAGACACGGCAAAATGCGGGTTTGATCGTGGAACGGGTGGCAATTGATCGCAATTAAATGCCGCATGTTGGATGCGTTTGTCACAAGCGATTTCGGCAATGTGGTTGGCCTGCTATTTTCATGCGCGCGTTAAAACTTTTTTGGCGATTGCCTTTCGTACATCTTGCCAGACGCGTCTGGGGTGACGTGCGAACGCGGATTGCGAGTCGATAGGACGTATGGTCGACAGGTCGATTGTGATTGCGTTTGCGCCAGGACCTTCCAGCGGAAGGGATGTCCAGTCTCCATCACTGGCCCAAGCTGAAGTTCCGCTAAGACGAGAGCCGCCTTTTCCAATTTGGCGCGCTGACAGGCGATAGTTCACATGCCAATCGTGAGATGGTTGCTCGGGCGAAAACCTGACAGCAAATTTCGTGAATGGGCGAGCAACATTTTTATGAATCAATTGCGCCTTCTGTCCCGCAGGAACCCAATCGGTCGTACCGAATTGGTGGTGACCTAGTCGGCATTCAAGCCGAATCCCGGCTGTTTCGAAAATGTCTTCAATCATCAACCAATCCAGCCGATCCGCATCCAAATGCGCACCGCACCAATAGCCATTCTGGCCCTTCGAAATCCCGTGTCGCTTGTTCTGTACCTGAATATCAAATCGAGGTGCTGTGCCAATCGCGATGGTGATCGGCGCCGATGACGCGGCATTCCTGGCAGGTTTTCTGAGCGCCCAAAGAGACCCTACAACCGATACAGATGTGTTCCAAGTTTGGGCCAGATGATCGACTTCGGACTTAATGTCTGGAAAGCGTCGGGTGTAGTCATGACCACACACGATACCGCCCGGCTTAAGATGGGAAACCCAGAAGTCCATGTTGCGCTTGAAACCGGGATTACCGTGGATTGCATCTTCGAAATACATATCGATTGGAATCGACCAATGGCGCGCGCAATCCGGGCTAAACCCCTGTATTGGCGTTAAATGATTGATGTGCTTTGTGAATGTGTCAAAGGCTCCACGGTCAAACTTGGGCACATCCATGAATTGTTGGGCATACCGGTCTGTCCACTGCGCAGTTTCAAACGTATCAATTGATGTGATTTGGGCCGTTGCATTCCCGCAGGCAAGTGCATTGGTTGACCGCCCATAGAAAGCCCCCACCTCAACAATGCTGCCGTTTTCAGGGACTTCGGCGGCAAGAGCAGCCAAAAAGGCAAGCTCATCCAGATCCATCTTCCCGGGAATGCGCAATGCATTTGAATCAACGTATTTGAAACTCATACCTCAGTCATGGCGCTTAGAGGTAAAGGATTTCTTTATGCCATCGCCGCAAAAAGAAAAGACCGATCATCAATGTTATGAGACCAAAGGCAAACACAAACGTGGGTGAGGCATAAGATGCATCATAGGTCGGATAAAACGCACGACGCATTACGCCGATTACATGCACCAATGGATTGAACCACAAGATAGAGCGATAAGGTTCGGGTATCGATTCCAGCACAAAAAAGATGCCGGAAATGATGAACATGGGGCGGTGCAGTACGTTCCAAAGCCTTTGCCAAACGGGCGCTACAGAAATCAAAAGGCAATTCAGAACGCCAACCCCCGCACCAAGAACGGCCGCCATGGACAGCGACAAGGCAATCAGCGGAATATCAATCGATACTTGCGGCGAGTCGATCAGCAAGATGCCCATAATGACGATGAAAAACACCGAGATTTGAGTGAAGAGTGATAACAAAAAACGGCTTAACAAAGTGTCGATATAGCTGATGACCGGATATTGCAGCAAAGGTTTTGAAAACCAGATTGCGACCATGAGTTTTACATAGATTTGTACGTAAAACGCGAACGGCAAAATCCCCGTGGCGTAAAAAAGCGGGAAGCTCTCTCCCAATGGGGGTGCACGGAACGCCAGTGAAAAAATGAATGTAAGCAATGCGATACCAGCAGCGGGTTCGAGTATTGCCCAAAGATATCCGCCCGCAGATCGCCCATAGGTCGTGCCCATTTCCCGCAGGATAAGCGCCATGATGGATCGGCTGCAACTGACGCTCCAATGGGGGTTTTTGGCGGTAATGCCGACCATTTTGACTTTCTCTTGCTAGGTTAACTTGGTGTCTACCAAACGGGTGTTAAAGAAACGCAACTGTTGGGGAAGATGACCGTTGTGAAAGACACATTGGACGATCCAGGCATTGATACAATGCCGCGCGTTGCGGTGCCCAAACCGGTGGCAAGAGCACGTGTGCGGCGTCGCCATGGTTGGTTGATCTTCAGTTTCTTTCTGTTTGTTCTGGGACCTGTCGGGCTGGCGGGGTGGTATCTTTTCGAGCGTGCGGCGGATCAGTTCGCCTCTCGCGTTGGATTTGCCGTGCGTGCACAAGATTCGGTCAGCCCGATTGATATGTTCGAAGGCTTAGGCAGTGTTGCCGGGGCGCAAAGTTCGGACACGGACATTTTGTACGAATTTATCCACAGCCAAGATATGGTGGAATTGGTCAACGAAACGCTGGATCTTCGCACGCTATACAGTGTGCCCAAACTGGATCCTATTTTTGCGTTTGATGCGGATTTGCCGATCGAAAAACTGGTCAAATACTGGCGCCGGATGGTTGCGGTTTATTACGACGCGGGGACCGGATTGATCGAGCTGGAAGTTAAAGCGTTTTCTCCGGGCGACGCGGTTGCGATCGCCGAAGAGATTCTGACTCAGTCCAGTGTGATGATCAACCAGCTGACGGCCATCGCGCGCGACGATGCAACGGGCTATGCGCGGAGTGAGCTTGACGCTGCCGTTGTGCGGTTGAAAGACGCCCGGCAAGCGTTGACCCGGTTCCGCGCGCGCACGCAAATTGTGGATCCCAGTGCGGATGTGCAGGGGCAAATGACCGTTCTAGTCAGCCTGCAACAACAATTGGCCACAACCTATGTCGAGTTGGACGTTTTGGCGCAAACCAGCCGTGAAAACGACCCGCGGGTTACCAATTTACGCCGCGAAGTTGAGGTGATCGAAAACCGGATCGAATTGGAGCGCAAAAAATTTGGGATCAGCGGTCAAGGCGACGGAACCTATGCGGCGCTGCTTGGGCAATTTGAAGAACTGAATGTTGATCTGGAGTTTGCTCAGACCACGTATTTGAATGCGTTAGGTAGCTACGACTTGGCAGTGCGCGAGGCACAACAACAAAGCCGTTATCTGGCCGCGTATCTAAACCCAACCCGCCCCCAAAGCGCAGAGTTCCCGCAACGCATGATCCTGCTTGGGCTGGTTGCATTGTTTGCATTTTTGATCTGGGCAATCCTGTCGCTTGTCTATTACAGCGCCAGAGACAGAGGCTAGCCAGCGGTGATCGAACTGTTGGATCTGTGTAAATCATTTGGTCGAGGGAGCAGCCGCAAGATTGTGGCAGATAACGTATCCATGGCCTTTCCCAAGGGTCGCTCAATCGCTTTGATGGGGCGCAATGGGGCTGGAAAGTCGACGTTGTTGCGCATGATCGCAGGCACAATGGATCCCGATTCCGGCCAAATAACAAAAACTGGAACCGTTTCCTGGCCCGTTGGGTTTGCAGGGTCATTCCATGGCGATCTTACGGGGTCACAGAACGTACGGTTTCTGGCGCGCTCTTATGGAATTGATACCGAAGCGCTTCAAGATTTCGTCGAGGATTTTGCAGAGTTGGGGTTTCACTATCGTTTGCCCTTCAAGACCTATTCATCTGGCATGAAATCACGCTTGGCCTTTGGTGTGTCTATGGGGATCGCGTTTGATACCTATCTGATCGACGAAGTCACGTCCGTAGGTGATGCGGCATTTCGCGAAAAAAGCTCGGCATTTTTGCTGGACCGCCTTCAAACAAGCGGGGCGATAGTGGTGTCGCATGGTTTGGGCATGTTGCGCCGCTTGTGCGATTGCGCGGCCATTTTGGAAAACGGACAGCTTACATTCTATGACGATCTGGAGGAGGCTATCGAGATACACCAAAACCGATTGCTGAACCGGGAAGCGGCTGTGCACTCCTCCTAAGGGGCAGATAATTTTTCGATACATTTACAAAGATTTTTTTGGGGCTGTTTGCCCTGAAATCGGTCCTGATACAGACGCAGACAGATCACTCCACGGCCCTATCCAATCCGCTTGGCGCTGTCTTCCATTGCTTCGATTAACGACCATAACTTGCGGCAACTGATATCAATATCTTGGAGGTCCTTATCTTTGATACTTGCGGGGGAGGCCAATCGCGCACGGGTTTGGCGCATCATTTTTAGGATGATTGGCTTCATTTCTGACGCATTGTCATCCGCGAAATCCTTCACAATATCCTGAAGTTTATCGTGCAGACCA